>JAYSTR010000001.1:0-16141 GCA_043719555.1 Bacteroidota bacterium
ACCTGTTCCTGTTATATTATATAAGGCAAAATCATAATCATTTGCAGTATTTAATGTAAAACCAAAGGTTCCATTGTTTTGCACAGTAAACACATACCAAACAGAATTTGTTTCATTAGATGATAAACAAGTACTACTCAATTCCTGAACGCCATGTCCTGTATAAGAAGAAGCCTGTGTGTATGATTGAGTACAAACCTCAATGGCATTATCACAATCCTGCTCGGGTCCAGTAACTAATAAATGATTCGGCGACGTAATGCCTCTTCCCATTTTATACATGGCTGTTAATTGTGCTTTAGTTTCCAACTCTTGCTTAGTTGGTAAACGGCCTTCTTGGCCAATTAACGTATTAAAACAACATGCATTTAAAAATAATAGAATAATTAAATGAGGGATTTTTTTTGTAGAAAACAACATATAGTAGATTTTTTTAGCTATTCAAAGATATTTGTTTTTATGAATTATGCAAATGATATCTGATTTTGAAACAGAAAGAGAACCAAAAAATCATCAAAATTTAGTGAAACTATAGTTTGAGCGAGTGAAGTTTTAGTATAAAAAAACAAATTGAAAAAAGTCCTACTAAATTTTAGTAGGGCTTTGATTAAATAGCACATGAAAAAACTACTTAATCTTTAATGATTTTTTTAGCTACGTTATTACAATAAATAAAGTAAATACCTTTTTTTAGTTCACTTAAGTTCAAAGTCGTTTCAAGTGAATTGTTTTTAGAAACTAATACGGTATTCCCTAAAAGATCAACCACAGTAATTAAACCTAACTCTGTATCAGAGTTTATGGTTATGATATCTTGAACTGGATTTGGATATATTGAAACCATATTATTAAATTTTTGTTCGTTAATTCCTGTACATATACTAACATTTTGCTGAAAGGTTACCGCGTTTTCACAACCATAACTATCTGTACCGGTAACAATATATACAGTTGTTGTAGTTGGAGTAATGGCTATGTTTGGATTTAAGCTTCCTGTATTCCAAGTATACGATGTAACACCATTTGCGCTAAGAGTAGCCGTTTGACCAGAGCACATTAAACTTGATGTACTTGTAACAGATATGCTTGGTGCTGCAGACATAACCGAAACACTTACTGTTGATTGAGCAGAACATGTTCCGCTATTTACTGTTAACGTATATATTTTAGATGTTGTTAAATTTATATTGATATTTTGATTTGTACCAACATTTCCATTAGGTGCAGTCCAAACATAACTCGCTGGTGAAAATGCAGTACTAGATAATGTAACGTTTCCGCCACCAACACATAATACACTTGGTGTAACCGCTGGCGATAATGTACTAGGCGATAATAAATTAACCACAGCTGTATCAGTTGATAAGATTGTACATTGAGTTGTATAGGTGCAATAGTAAGCGCCTAAATCATTTGTTGATACATTAGCAATTGATAAAGAATTACTCGTTTGTCCTGACAATGCATTTCCATTATAGTACCATTGGTAATCAACTGGATTTACTGAAACGATGTTGGTATTTAAATTTGCCGAGCCATTACCACAAATAATAGTTGAAGCTGGTTGTTGTGTTAAACTTCCTGTTTTATACAAAGCAAATATTTCTTGGGCATTTAATCCTCTTGTATACATTCTAAATTCATCCATAGAACCAGAGTATATATAGGGATTACCACCTGATGCATAACCTAATTGTAACTGACTATTATTTTGAGTAATGATAACACCAGGTTGCGAAAAGCTATATGTCATCACTCCATTTACATAAAATTTCATAGCGCTACCATCGTAAGATGCTGCAATATGTTGCCACGTATTAGCTACAGGCTGATAACCTGTATTGTAAATATAACCAGTATTTAAAATGATGCGTACTTGTCCGCTTAAAAAATCTAAATAATAGGATTGGTATTTTTCTACTAAACGTTGGTTAGCAATATTAACTGGTTTGATCCACATTGCAAACGTAATTTGACTATTGGCCGAATACATAACGGGACTACTATTTGTATTAATATATGAAGTAGTGCCATTAAAATTTAATGCTTGATTCGAAAAATTATTTTTATCTGCAATACTTGTTATTCCTGTCCATGTAGAAAAGTTATTTCCATTACCACTCATATCAAGTGAGGCTGAATTACTAAACGGGTAATACACTGCTAAGTTACTATTAGAAACAACAGCATTAAATTGTTGTGCTAAACTTACTGTGTTTGATTGAACTTCTACGCAAGTACTACTTACAGCATCACAAGAATAAGCGTCGTAATCTGTAATAGAAATATTGCTAATATTTAATGAAGCACTATTAGCTCCAGATATATTTCCTCCGTTTACTAAGGCTACTCCATTTTTTTTCCATTGAAAAGACGCATTACTAGGTGTAGCATAAGTAACTAATGATGCCGTTTGACCTAAACAAAAAGTTTGATTGGTATTTAAAATAATATTTTCTGGAAGCGTCATTAAACCACCTATTTCTGATTGTGATAATGGTCTAGAATAAAAACGCACATCATTAATTAATCCACCAAATCTGCTAGTACCAGACTGATCTCCACCAATAATAAATGGATTTAAATTTTGAGGTAAATTTCCTGTTAAAGCAACCGCACTTAGTAAATTTCCATTTAAAAATAATTTCATAAAGTTTCCATCATAAGTAGCCGCCACGTGATACCAAGTGTTTGAACCTAACACTAAAGTATTTGTTGCAAGTCCAGACGCTCCACAAAAGAAGCGCAATTTTCCCTGATAAATATCTAAACAAAAATTACCAGTTGCCGCTCCGCTTAGCTTATCAATTAAACGCTGAGTTACCATAATGTTTGATGAATTAAACCAACAAGAAATAGTTAATTGATTGGTGATATTCATTAAAGCATTATTTGGAGTATATGCATAAGCGCTAGTAAATAAATTTAAAGCACTGTTTGCGTTATTATTTTGATCAACACCTGTACTTCCATTTATAATAATAGTATGCAGATTATTTCCACTAATATCTGTTCCTGAATAATTATTTAATGGGTAACTTAAAAGTAAACCTGTATTATTTGCTGATGAAACAGAACCTCCAACAACATTAGCAGTATCAGAAATAGACACTATACAGTTTTGTGAATAAGCTTCTAATTCATACTTACCATATTCGGTAGCAGTACCGTTAGTAATTATTAAAATATTACTAGTAGTGCCAGAATATGTTGAATTATCACTTAAATAAGTTGACCCTTTTTTCCATTTATACGTTACATTGGTTCCAGTAGATACCGCATTAGCGGTAATCGACATCATATTTGAACATAAACTGATAGTTTGTGCAGGTTGTACATCAAAATCAGGCGTTTGATATAAATCTGTCATTTCAGTAGGAGTTAAAACTCTCGAATAAATTTTGATATCATCAATTCTCCCTGAAAAATTATTACTGCCGGCTTGATCACGCCCAATGCAAAGAGGGTAAGCGTTAACTGTCATAGTTCCTGCTACTGCATTGCTTGCATTTTGCACAGTATTTAAATAAATTTTTGCATTAGAGCCATCGTAAGTAGCTACAACATAATACCACGTATTTGATTGAAGCACTATTGTAGATTGCACATTACCATTAGCAACAAAAAAACGCAATTTACTTTGATACATATCCAACATAAAGTTATTGGTAGTGGTGCCAGCTATTTTATCAACTATACGTTGTGTTTGATTGATGTTATTTGAATTAAACCAAGCTGAAATGGTAATTTGGTTAGTCATATTCATAACCGTGCTACTTGTTATAGAGCCTCCAGCTGAGCTACCACCTGACAAATTAACTGCTTTATTGATTACACCAACTTTATTAATAGCAGAGGTGTTTCCATACATTGTTAAGTTTAAATTGTTGCCACTAATATCTGTGCCAGTTCCATTAGAAAAAGGATAGTTAGCCAATAGGTTTGCATTAGACACAGAGTTTGGCGAAGAGCATTGAGCCTTTATATTTTTAGTAGAAAGACTAAAAAAAAGCGCAGTAGAAAATAATAATAGTTTTTTCATAGTTAATTAATTTATCTCAAAATTACCCGAAACAAAAGCTTACTTAATAGCCAGTTAGTGAAACCCAGTTTTGAGATAGAGAAGTAAGTATCGAAATTTAAACACGGACGTTTAAACAACTATATTTGTAATGAGTGAAATCAATCCTAACCATAGTAGTTTTAATTATCTGTTTTGGCGCCTATGCCCAAGATCCTAAACACACTATTATTGATAAATCAAATGGTTTACCAAGTAACACGATATACGATATATTTCAGGATAGTAAAGGCTATATGTGGTTTACCTGTGATAAAGGCTTGGTAAAGTATGATGGGTTTGAATTTAAAACGTTTAGCAATCAACAACAATCTAGCAAATCAGGCACTAACATTAAAGAAGATGTACAAGGTAGAATTTGGTATCAAAATTTTGATGGTTATGTTTTTTATATTGAAGATGATTCCTTGTTATCTTTTAAACAAAATGCACCTATAGGTTATTATAATTATGGCATAGTTGACAACCACTTGTTTTTAATGCAACAAAAAGGCGTTGATGTTTATGAATTAACTAATCTTAAACTAAAAAAAACAATTTCGTTAAATACAGCAATTGTATCATCATGTATTAATGACAATAATTGCTACTATGTTGTTGACAATGAAGGAACATCTTGCATCGAAAAAAAATTATCATTGCATAGACTAAACAACAACTCTTTATTCAAAAAAGGTTCAGGTCTTAAAATTTTAAATGTAAAAAGCAAACTATTAGTTTATCAATCAAATCCAATAAACGATAGTGGAGTATACGCTTCGCAAAAAAACGATTATCAAAAAGTATTTAATTTAAAACTTTCTAATATTCAAAATGCTTCTTTTACAGAAAGTAAGTACTGGTTTTGTACAAATACGGGCGTGTTATGTTCAGATACATTTGGAACTGTTTTAAATAATCAGAAGAAATATTTTGAAAACTATAACATCAGTTATGTATTAAAAGATAGGGAAGGTAATTTTTGGTTTTCTACAATTAATAGTGGACTACTATTTGTGAAAGACATTGATGCAAGATTGTATCTTTCAACATCTCCCTTACTAAAATCATTTTTAATCAAGGATGATTTATATGTTGGAAATTCTGTCGGCGAAGTTCAAAAAATCAGTCTGCACAGTTTAAAAAGTGAAACGATTTTCAAAAGTAAATTAAATCCCGAAATATCAACGCTCTATGTTGATAGTGTTTTAAATCAAATCATTATTAGTAATCGATTTTTAGAATTTGTTGGTGAAACACATGCCAGTTTAAAACCAATGAATGGAGCCATTAAGGATGTCAGATTAATAGACTCAAACTATTATGCAATTGCTTTATCTGGCTCGTGTGGCTTATTACAGATTGATAAAAATAAAAAAGATATTTGGTCTACTTTTTTCAATAAACATAAACAAGATGATGAATCTTGGATACAGTTTTTACCAGGATGTCGATCAAAAACAATTGAATACAATGCAGAACAAAAGACTATGTATTATGGCACTAGTTATGGATTATATGCAGTTACTCCAAACGTTATCAAGGAAATAAAATTGGATACGTCTCGTATTTTTGCAAACAAACTATGCAAATACAAAAACACTATTTATGGGCTAAGCGTTAACAATGAAATTTTTACAATAATTAATAATGAAGTAAAAAAATTGCCATTTAATTTTTATGATGAAAATGAAAAAGTGGGGTTATTAAAAATATGTGGTCATCACCTTGTGCTTATTACAAATAAAACTATTTACACATCTAATTTAATACAAACTACAGCTCTATTAATTCCTCAAAATAATATTAATTACGATGTTTCTGATGTAGAGATCTGGAACGATAAACTCATTTTACTCAGCAAAAGCGGTGTCATTATTGAGAAATTAAAAACAGGTGTCAATCAAAATTCTAACCCATTATTGTACATTAACACTATTTTAGTTAATCACGAAAGCTATTTTCAAAATAATCTCAAAGAGTTTTCTTCTGATCAAAATAACATAGAGATAGCTTATTCTATTTTAAGTTTTAAAACTGATTTTAATTTCCCGCTTTATTTTAAAATCAATGATCATAATTGGGAATTAGCTAGTTCACAATCGCGCTCACTAAAACTATCTTCTTTATCGCCGGGACATTACATTATACAATTTAAATTAGGCGATTTAAACAACACCAACTATAAAACACAACGTATAGAATTCACTATTAATAAACCCTACTGGCAAACTTGGTGGTTTATGTTTTTATGCATTTTAATTATTATTATTTGTGTTTTATTATTTGCTAAATGGCGCATCAACGAGCTAAAACAAAAAAATAAATTATTACACGAAAAGTTTGAACACGAACAAAAATCGCATCAATCAATATTAAAAGCGATAAGGGCTCAGATGAATCCTCACTTTTTTTATAACGCTTTAAATACCATACAAAGTTTTATATATAGCGATGATAAGCGAAATGCCGCTACTTACTTAGCGAAATTTAGTAAGCTAACACGTCTGATTTTAGAGATGAGTGAAAAAGAATCGAATACCATTACCGAAGAAATAAATGCCCTACAATTATATTTAGATATTGAAAAAGTAAGATTTAACGATGACTTCGAATACCAAATTATTTCATCAGATGATTTAAATGGACATGAAACCAATATACCTCCTATGTTAATTCAGCCTTATGTGGAAAATGCGATTAAACACGGATTGCTTCATAAAAAAGGACACAAAACATTAATGATTGAATTTTTAAAACAAAACTCATCTATTGTTATATCTATCGATGATAATGGCGTTGGCAGAAAAACATCAATGGAATTAAATGAAAAAAAGTTATCCAAACATCAATCATTCGCTACGGCTGCAAATAAGCAACGCTTAGATATTTTAAATAAAAATTTAGAAAACACCGGAGTCGAAATTATAGACAAGCTTGATAAAAATCAACAATCATTAGGCACAAAAGTAGTTTTAAGGATTCCTATTATAAACCGAAACTAGCCTTAAATACAGTTTCACTAACTATGCTTTGATTTACTTACTTTATTTTCGCAAATTTACTTATGCAAAAAATCAAAGCCATTATAGTTGATGATGAATTAAGAGCCAGAGCCTTGTTAGATAATTTAATTAAAGAGTACTGTGCCGATATTTCTGTGATAGAGCAATGTGTTGATTTGCCAAATGCTGTGAAAACTATCCGTAAATTGAAACCCGACATTGTTTTTTTAGATATAGAAATGCCTGGCCATAGTGGACTTGAGTTACTTGATTTTTTTAATGAAGATGAATTAAATTTTGCGATTATATTCACAACAGCCTATAATCAATACGCCATTGAAGCCATAAAACTATCAGCCTTTGATTATATTTTAAAGCCTATAGAACCCGAAGAATTAGAGAAATCACTAGAACGATATAGAAAAAAAACTAGCACGATACAAAGCAATGATATAGAAATCAGTGATTCAAATAAAAAAATCGCAGTCCCTACCTCTAATGGATTAAAATTCATTGATCCAGATACTATCATCTATTTAAAAGCAGATAATACCTATACTGAGGTCTATACTCTTGATGGTAATCGTTTAATAGTTAGCAGAACACTTAAAAATTTTGAGGAAACACTAACTAGCCTTACATATTTTTTTAGATGCAATAAATCATACATTGTAAACACGAAGTGTGTTACCGATTATGTAAAAAGCGATGGTGGATATTTAGTATTAAACAACAAAATTAATGTTCCGCTTTCTCCCGACAAAGTTTCCGATTTTTTAGAACTTAGTTCAATTGTAAAACGATAGCAACGAAACAAAAAAAGACAACCATATGGTTGTCTTTTTAAATTATATACAATTAATAAATTATTAATTAGTTTGATTTAATTTTGCATCGATACCTAATGTAGCGTGAGGCACAGAACGTAAACGCTCCTTAGGAATTAATTTTCCTGAAACACGACAAATACCATACGTTTTATTTTCAATACGCATTAAGGCATTTTTTAAATTAACGATGTATTTCTCTTGGCGATTTGCTAATTGTGCTGTTTCCTCTTTTGACAAAACATCCGATCCATCTTCTAATAATTTAAATGATGGCGAAGTGTCATCAGTACCATGATTATCAGCATTTGACAACGTTTGCTTTAACAAAGCATAATCTGATTGCGCTTCTTTTAATTTATCAATAATTAATTCTTTAAACTCAGTTAATTCTTTATCAGAATAACGACTTCTATCATCTTTAGTATTTAAAAATGGTTTAGGAGCTTCTGCTTTAGGTTTTTTAATTAATGGTTTTGTAATATCTATGTGTAAAGGTCTGTTACGAATATAGTTTTCAGATCCTGAACTTCTTCCTTCACTTTTTTTACGACGACCACGACCACGTTTTTCAGGAATCTCATCATCATCATCATCATCAATTGGCATTCCACCACCTTCTAAATCTAATACTGGTGCCTCGTCTAAATCAACTACAGCGTCATCATCATCTTCTGGTTTTTCATAATCATCTGCTACATCAACATCAGAATCATCTTCTTCCTCTGCTTCAATATCATCCTCTTCACTATCATCGCCCTTTTTGCCTTTTTTACTAGACTTTGCAGCTTTTTTAGATGGCTTAGCTCCTTTTTTTGCAATAGCATCAATGGGTTTACCAGCTTTTTTATCTTTTACTAATTCCTTAGCAGGTTTTTTAGTTTCAACTTTTTTTGGTACGGGAGTTTTAGCTACAGGTTTTGTAACTTTTTTCTCAATTTTTTTTGGAGCTGGTTTAGTAGCTTTTGGTGCAGGTTTTTTAGCCACAGGTTTTGGTGCAGGTTTTTTAGTTACAGCTTTTTTAGCTGCCGGTTTAGGCGCAGATTTAACTACTTTTTT
Source organism: Bacteroidota bacterium (assembly GCA_043719555.1). GTDB lineage: Bacteria > Bacteroidota > Bacteroidia > B-17B0 > Aurantibacillaceae > UBA4416. The sequence continues at coordinate 8,952 of JAYSTR010000001.1, forward strand.
TGGAGCAGGTTTAGATACTTTTTTAGCAGGTTTAGCAGCAGCTTTTGGTGCTGGCTTACTTACTTTTTTAGCAGGTTTTATAACTTTCTTTGCCATAATTCGTTCTTAAATTTAATTTAATTTTTCTATAGAAATAAGGGTAGATACAAGTTCATCTACTTCAACTGTATTTGCAGTGATGGAGGACAAATTTTGTACCACTTGCAAGTCTCCAGTTAAAGTTTCGGCGCAAATATAACTCAAATTATTTTGAATGGCCGTATCTAACGCATCATTTTGCTGAATTTTCACTAAAATCTTGTCTGTTAGGTCTAAACCGCCCTCTTTACGGAGGTTTTGGATACGATTCACTAATTCTCGAGCTAATCCTTCCTCTTTTAACTCAGGTGATAGTGTAATATCTAATGCAACTGTTATTTGCCCGCTATTAGACACTTTCCAGCCCGGAATATCAATAGGAATAATCTCTACATCTTCCATTTCTAATGAAATAACCGTTCCTTCGATATTCATATCAAATTTGCCAGTTTTTTCAATTTCCTTAATAATTAGTGCGCCATTATCGTTAGCGAATGCCTGAACGGTTTTCATATGCTTACCGCATTTTTTACCTAAAGTTTTAAAATTCAATTTTAAATCCTTAATAATTTGAACTTGATCTTCTGTAACAAATTCTAACTCTTTCACATTTACTTCTGCTAAAATAATTTCTTTAACGGCTTCAATATGTTTTTGATATTCTGCATCCAAAATAGGAATTTGAATTTTTTGTAATGGCTGACGAACTTTTAATTTTTCGATTTTACGTATAGATAAAATCATTGAAGAAATTTTTTGCGCCATTTCCATACGCTTTTCTAAATCTGTATCAATTAAGGATACCGTAGCTTTTGGATAATTCGTTAAATGAACAGAATCAACTTCGAGAGCCTCAGTCGACGTTTGTAAATTCAGATATAACCAATCAGCAAAAAATGGAGCAATAGGACTCATTAACTGAGATAACACGCTTAAACATTCGTGTAAGGTTTCGTAAGCTGCTTTTTTATCATCACTCATTTCGCCTTTCCAAAAACGACGACGAGATAAACGGATGTACCAGTTGCTTAAATGCTCATCTACAAATTCTTCAATATAACGTGCTGCTTTATGTGGCTCATAGTCTTCATATTGAGCAGTTACATCATTAATTAAAGAATTTAATTTTGATAAAATCCAGCTATCCAATTCGGAACGACTACTAGCGTTTACTAAATTATTTTTATCTACTTTAAAATTATCAACGTTAGCATATAAAGCAAAGAAACCGTAAGTATTATACAACGTACCAAACAGTTTACGTTGCACTTCGGTAATGCCTTCTAAATCGAATTTTAAATTATCCCACGGCGCTGCATTAGCCACCATATACCAACGTGTAGCATCAGCACCAAATTTATCAATGGTTTCAAAAGGATCAATAACGTTACCTAAACGCTTACTCATTTTCACGCCATTTTTATCTAACACTAATCCATTAGATACTACATTTTTGTAAGCTATAGAATCAAAATTCATAGCAGCAATCGCGTGCAACGTAAAAAACCATCCACGTGTTTGATCCACACCTTCAGCAATAAAATCAGCAGGGTAATATTTTTTATCGTCAATCAACGCTTTGTTTTCAAACGGATAATGCACTTGCGCATAAGGCATAGCGCCCGAATCAAACCACACATCAATTAAATCAGGTTCGCGGAATAATTTTTTGCCGTTTTTTTCTAATACAATATTATCTGCGTATGGTTTGTGTAAGTCAAAGGTTTCGTAATTTTCTTTGGAGAAATTATTTGGTATAAATTTTCCTAAAGGGTTTTCTGTCATCATTCCTTTAGCAACAGCATTATCAATTTCTTTTTTTAATTCTTCAGCGCTACCAATCACAATTTGTTCAGAGCTATCTTCGCTTGTCCAGATAGGAATAGGAATACCCCAAAAACGAGATCGTGATAAATTCCAATCATTCAAATTTTCTAACCAGTTTCCAAAACGCCCAGTTCCAGTAGCTTCTGGCTTCCAGTTAATCGTTTTGTTAAGAGCTATCATCTTATCTTTAGCCGCTGTTGATTTTATAAACCACGAATCTAAAGGATAATACAATACAGGTTTATCTGTACGCCAACAGTGTGGATAGCTATGCTCATAGGTCTCTTTTTTAAAGAGTTTGCCTTCTTCCTGTAATTTTAAAACAATACGTTCATCAACACTTAAGTATGCTTTTAATTCTTTTATTTTTCCAGCAGCTTCTAAAATTTGTTTTTGTCTTTCAAATTCTACTTGCTTTTCTTCATCTGTATGATACGCTTCTTTCACGTATTCATCGCCATATAAAAACGTACCGTCTTTTATTTCAGAAACAAAACGTCCGCGTTTGTCAACTAATGTTAATGCATCAATCCCATTTTGTTGAGCCACTCTAAAGTCATCTGCACCAAAGCTCGGCGCAATATGAACGATACCTGTACCATCAGTAGTAGTTACAAAATCGCCTACTATTACTTTAAAAGCTTCGCCTTCTGGTTTTACAAAAGGCAATAATTGTTCGTATGAAACACCTGCTAAATCAGAACCTTTGCAATGACCTACAATTTTAAACGGAATATTTTTATCTCCTGTTTTATAATCTTCGAATTTTAAATCCGTATGTTTTTCAGAAAAATATTTATTTAATAAATCTTTTGCAAGTATAACGTTTTGGCGCTTTCCGTCGAACGGATTAAAAGAATCAACTACGACATAATCAATTTCTTTCCCAACAGCTAATGCCGTGTTAGATGGAAGAGTCCAAGGCGTTGTTGTCCAAGCCAAGATATATACATCACCACTTAAATTTTGAATCTTGAATTTTGAATCTTGAACTAATTTAAACTGAACAGTTGCGGTTCTATCTTTCACATCTTTATAGCAACCTGGCTGGTTTAATTCGTGCGACGATAAACCTGTACCTGCTGCTGGCGAGTATGGCTGAATAGTAAAGCCTTTGTATAATAAATCTTTTTTAGATAAATTTTGTAATAACCACCAAACACTTTCAATGTATTTGTTATCGTAAGTAATATAGGGGTCGCTCATATCAACCCAGTAGCCCATTTGTGAGGTAATGTTTTCCCACTTATCAGTGTATTTCATTACTTCCTTTCGGCAAGCTTTGTTATAATCCTCAACCGAAATGAATTTTTTGCTGTTTGGGTTCCCAATATCTTCTTTAGTGATTCCTAATGATTTTTCTACTCCTAACTCAATTGGCAAACCGTGTGTATCCCAACCAGCCTTACGTTTTACCTGAAAGCCCTGTAAGGTTTTGTATCTACAAAAAATATCTTTAATAGTACGTCCCATAACGTGATGAATGCCCGGTAATCCATTAGCACTTGGCGGACCTTCGTAAAACACCCATGGCGCAGCGCCTTCGCGAGTAGATACTGATTTATTAAACGTATCTTTCTCTTTCCAATATTGTAAAATATCTTTACTTATTTGAGATAAGTTTAGTTGTGTGTATGTAGGGTATTTGGCCATAATTTATTTTCAGTAAAAGGAAAGCGAATTTACTAAAAATCTCATTTAATACATAGCATATTATCAGATATTACATTCTATTTAGAGGTTTTATCTTAAATTTGACTAACTAAATATTAGCACGGCAAACAGTTGAACTACGCTAAACATAAATTATTTAAAAATTCCAAAACCACTAAACGGATTGTATTAGTAGTATTTGTATCCATTGCAGCATTGGCTTGCTATTCAGTAATTTCGTCGTACTTTGCCTATTGCGAGCAATCTCTCAATCGCTTAGACGCTATTGCTAAAACACTATCGGGTCAAATAAACGGCAGTCAACACAAATTACTAACTGACTCCTATAGATTAAAACACGAAATAAAAAATAATGATGAAAATAATCTTTATGCCACTATTCATAAGCAATTAGCCATTGCACAACAACAAAATAATTTAAAGTCAGAAATTTCAACCTTAATATATAATGATAGTTTAAGCCAGTTTTTTTACGTTGTCAATTCATCAGATAAGCCCTACTATTTGGATAAATACAATGAGAATCAAGAAGCTTTTCTTAAAAATTATCAAACTGGTGGTACGCTTCCAATATATCAAGATAAATATGGCACTTGGTTAACAGCAATCTGTCCAATTAAAGATAGTATTGGTAAAGTTGTAGCTATAGTAGAAGTAGATGAGCGTTATGATGATTTTTTTGATGTGATTGATGGGGAAATGTATGGCAAAATAGCATTTGCATTATTTATATTTGCAGTAGTTGCTTTTGTATTATTACGTTATCTACGTCAGATTTTATTAGAAGAGGAATCGGTAAAAAAAGAATTAGAAACATCTCACGAAATCATTAATCAGCATAATGAAGATATGTTGAATAGCATTAATTATGCAAAAAAAATACAAACAGCCATTCTTCCTCCATTAGAATTAATGAAAAAAAACTTACCAAATTCATTTATCTTTTATTTACCAAAAGATATAGTGAGTGGTGATTTTTATTTTTTTAAAGAACTAATTCCTGAAAAAAAATACGTGATAGCTTCTTGTGATTGCACAGGACATGGAGTTCCTGGCGCTTTAATGAGTATGATTGGCAATAATTTTTTACAACATATAGTAGATGACGAGTGTTTTTCTCCAGCAGAAATTTTAACGCTGTTAAATCGTTCAATTATATCTTCATTAAAACAAGATGCCGTGCAAAGTGAAAGCAGAGATGGTATGGATGTGGCATTATGTGTAATTGATAAAACAAAAAATACCTTGACTTATGCAGGAGCTAATAGACCATTATTTGCTGTTGATGCAGAAGGTGTTTTTTCGGAAATAAAAGGAGATAAACGACCAATTGGTGGACTCGACAACAGTTTGTTTGAATTTACAGAACACACGGTTAACTTAAAAGAAAAAACATACTACTATATATTTACGGATGGATACGTAGATCAATTTGGCGGAGAAAAAAACAAAAAATTTAGCACTAAACAATTAAAAAATTTAGTCATTAATCTTTCAAAACATTCTATCGATAAACAATCAGAAACTATTCGTAATACATTTAATCAATGGAAAACGACTAATGCCCAAACAGACGATGTGTTGCTTATTGGGTTTCAGGTTATTTAAATTTCCCCATTTGTGCCAATTTAGTTTTAAAGGAGTATGCAATAGTTTGTGCTCTAAAAATAGCCATCTTAGCTTTTTCGCCTTCAAATAAAGTGTTCGCCGTATTTTCAAAAGCAGTTAACCAAATATCAAAATGATGTTCCTTTAAAGGTAAATTAACGTGTTGATCAAACACATTGGTGGTGTAACCTTCTTTATCAAGCAATACAAATTCCCAAAACGCAATCATATGAGGCATATGTTTTTCAAAATCAACGTGCGCAAAAATTGGTTTCACCTCTTCGTTTTCTAACAAGGTATTGTAAAATGTTTTCACTAATAATTCTACATCGGCGGAGTTTGTTATATCCTGTTTCATTATAAAAATCTAATAAGTGTATGAATTTAGGCATACATTATCAATAAATAATCACTTTGTTTTGCTACTTTTGAAATTACCTATAAACTTATTTTTTTATGTGTGGCATAGCTGGTTTTATCGATTTTACAAAAACATCTACTCATAGTCATTTAACTGCTATGACGGATGCAATGCATCATCGTGGCCCAGACGGAAGTGGTTACGAATGTTTTGAAAATTCATTTGCGAATATTGGTTTCGGTCATCGTCGTTTATCAATTATTGATTTATCGGAAACCGGTAAACAGCCTATGAAATTTGAACATTTATGGATAACCTTTAATGGCGAAGTTTATAATTATGCTGAAATAAAAACAGAACTCGAAAAACTCGAACATCAATTTATTGGACACTCCGATACTGAAGTGATGTTGCATGCCTTTGCTCAATGGGGTATTGCTTGCATTAATAAATTTATTGGGATGTTTGCTTTTGTAATTTATGATAGCAAGCAAAACGAAATTTATTGTGTACGTGATAGAGCTGGCATAAAACCATTTTACTATTATTGGCACAATGGGTTGTTTTTATTTGCTTCCGAATTAAAAGCTTTTCATCAGCATCCACAATTTAAAAAAGAAATTAATTTAGATGCCGTTGCAGCCTTTGTACAGTATGGTAATGTGCCAACACCGCACTGTATATTTAATCATTGTTCTAAATTAAAACCTGGATTTATTTTAAACTTAAAACTAAAAACTAAAAATTTAGAACTCGAACAATATTGGAATGTGTATGATGCTTACAACAAACCCAAACTCAACATCTCATTCGAAGAAGCAAAAATTGAAACTGAAAAAGTTTTAACATCAGCCTTTAATTACCGTATGGTTGCTGATGTGCCAGTTGGTGTATTTTTAAGTGGTGGTTATGATAGCGCATCCTTAACGGCCATCTTACAAAAAAACAGAACAGAAAAATTAAAAACATTTACTATTGGTGTACCCGATATTGGCTTAAACGAAGCTCCCTACGCCAAAGATGTAGCTAAACATTTAGGAACCGAACATTACGAATATACTTGCACACAAAAAGAAGCCATAGAATTAATTACAGATTTACCATACTATTACGACGAACCCTTTGCTGATAGTAGTGCCATACCAACGACCTTAGTTTGTAAAATGGCGCGCAAACAAGTAACCGTTGCTTTAAGTGCTGATGCTGGCGACGAAGTATTTGCAGGCTACAATCGTTATGATTATTTAATGAAATATGGCGCTCAGTTAAATAACATTCCAGGGTTTATGCGCCATAGCGTTGCTGGATTAATGAATGTAGTACCCGCCGATAAAATTCCTGTATTAAAAAATAAATACAATTTCCATAATCGTTACGAAAAATTAAAAGGTTTATTAAAAGATCCATCACCAAAAAACATGATGCTTAATTTAAGCAGACAATATGATGAGACTCAATTAAAACAGATTTTAAAAAATAAATTTTCGGAATTAGAAACAGCTTATTTAAGTAACGATTTAAAAAAAGAATTTGCAACCCCATTAGCCTATATGATGGCGATTGATTACCAAACCTACTTAGTAGATGACATTTTGCAAAAGGTTGATAGAGCCTCAATGACGGTGAGTTTAGAAGGACGTGA
>JAYSTR010000002.1:0-6150 GCA_043719555.1 Bacteroidota bacterium
ATTTTTATTGATACTACAACCTGATTATATGTTGTAGTTATTGTTAAAACTGATAAGTGGTTAATTACTTATTTGAGAGATACCTTGTATTAAATCATGTTTAGTAATAATATGCACAGTTCCAGCTAAATCAGTCATTAACACGGCATTATTTTCTTTAGTAATTAATTTAGATATATCTTCGATAGGCGCTTGGCTACTAACAAGAGGGAAAGGAGCTTGCATCACATCTTTCACTAATTTGTTTTTAATAGCACCATCTTCAATTAATTTTGAGAATAAATGATTATCATTTAATGATCCCACAAAGGCACCGTTTTGTGTTACTGGAATTTGAGAAATACCAAATTTATTCATAATATTTAAAGCCTCGCCAACTGTACCATCAGCATTTGCTGTAACTAACTTTTGGTTTTTGTGAGAAGTAATTAAATCAATTGCTTTTGGTTTTTTAATATCTAAAAATCCACGATCGCGCATCCAATCATCATTAAACATTTTGCCTAAATAACGCGTTCCATGATCGTGAAAAATAACTACTACTACATCACCAGCCTTAAACATATCTTTCATTTGTAATAAACCTGCCATAGCTGAACCAGCACTGTTACCAGCAAAAATACCTTCTTCGCGTGGTATACGACGCGTCATAATAGCGGCATCTCTGTCTGTTACTTTCTCAAAATGATCAATGATACTAAAGTCTACATTTTGAGGTAAAAAATCTTCGCCAATACCTTCGGTGATGTAAGAGTAAATTTCGTTTTTATCAAAGATGCCGGTTTCTTTGTATTTTTTAAATACTGAGCCATACGTATCAATACCTAATATTTTAATGTTCGGATTTTTTTCTTTTAAATATTTACCAGTACCGCAAATAGTACCACCTGTGCCAACACCTACTACTAAGTGTGTGATTTTTCCATCTGTTTGATCCCAAATTTCTGGGCCAGTTTGTTCATAGTGTGCCTGCGAGTTAGATAAATTGTCGTATTGATTCGGTTTCCAAGCATTTGGAATTTCGTTTACTAAACGAGATGATACTGAATAATAGGAACGAGGATCTTCGGGCTCTACATCTGTAGGGCACACAACAACCTCTGCACCAAAGGCACGCAGGGCATCTACTTTTTCTTTACTTTGTTTATCGGTTGTTGTAAAAATACATTTGTAACCTTTAATAATTGCTGCAATTGCAAGTCCCATACCTGTGTTACCACTTGTGCCTTCAATAATTGTAGCACCTGGTTTTAAACGACCATCTTTTTCGGCATCCTCAATCATTTTAAGAGCCATACGATCTTTAATAGAGTTACCAGGGTTTGATGTTTCAATTTTAGCTAATACCATACAAGGTAAATCCTTAGTAATAGAATTAATTTTTACGATGGGTGTATTACCAATGGTTTCTAAAATATTGTTGCAAATTTTCATTGTAGATTTATTTTGTATTTAAAAATTAAGATGTGTAAAAATATTAAAATCCCTTAATTATGAAGGGTATTTTTAATAACAATGTAAAAGTTTTTTAATGCTTTTATAATGCTGGAATTACAGTATTTTATTGTTACTTTTAAGTATGAGAGCTCGGATAATTAGTTTGATATGTTTGCTGTTAAGTATACAAAAAGTGACAGCACAATCGTGCGATACAGTTGCAGTTAATCAATTTTGTAAGGAGTCGCAAGATATACTTCGCAGTGATGTAGATAAAGCGTATGCCTTTGCGCAACAAGCTATGAAAGCTAGCGAAAACTGTCCGAATACTGTACACTATTATAAAGCGATTTTATCTTTAAGCAAAGCTTATAGCTTTAAAGATATGAACGATAGCGTTATTGTTTTGTTACAACCACTCATTACTAATTTGCCAGCTAATTTACCCGAATATTATAGAGGCTCATTAAATAAGCAATTAGGATCAGCTTATATTAATGTTTCTAAATTTACTTTAGCATTAAAGTATACGATTGATGCGTTACGTATTTTCGAAACGATTAAAGACACGATTAATTCTATTAATTCCCTTATCAATACGGCTAATATTTATCAGCAACAACATAATTTTAAGCAAGCCGATAAAATATTACGAGATGCCGAAAAAATGATTTTGGCAGGTGGAAATTTAACACTTAAAGGTAATGTGTATAACACGATGGGTATTTTATACGCCGAACATAATCAACTTGATTCGGCCGAAAAATTCTTTTTAAAATCAACGGAGGCGAGAGAATCGTTAAAAGATATGGCCTCCTTACCTTGGAACTATAATAATTTAGGAGGCTTGTATTTGTTAATGCGAAAAAATAAAGAAGGGGCAATGTATCTGGAAAAAGCACTTGAGTTATTTAAACAACAAGGTAATTTTGATGGACAGAGTTCTATTGCTAATAATTTAGGAGAACTATATTTTCAGTTAGAAAATCCAATAAAAGCATTAGAATATTACAAATACTCACGTTCATTGTATCCTTTAACCAATGATATGAATAATTTAGAAAACTTGTATTTAAATTTGTTTAAATACTATAAGGAAATGGGAGATGCAAATACGGCTATTATGTATTCAGATTCAGTAATGGTTTTAAAAGATACGATTTATGGACATAGGCTAGATGAGACTATGGCAGAAATGCAAACTAAATATCAATCAGAAAAAAAAGATTTAGAACTAGCTAAAAACAAAGCTCAGTTCGAAAGTGATAAAAACAAACGCTTTATAACGTACGGTGCTTTGGCATTTTTTGTATTACTGGCTTTGGGTGCAGTATGGGCCTTTATGCAAAAACGTAAAACCAATAATTTATTGGAGAGTAAAAATAGTTTACTCGAATCTGCCAATCATAAAATTTCTGTTCAAAAAGAAGAACTTACCGAAAAACAACATGAGATAGTAGACTCTATTAATTATGCTAAAAAAATACAAGATGCTTTACTTGCTAACGAAGAGTTTTTGTTAGAACATAGCCTAAATCATTTTATTTTATTTAAACCTAAAGATATAGTTAGTGGAGATTTTACTTGGGCTGCTAAAACGGATGGCTTTTTATATTTAGCTTGTTGCGATAGCACTGGGCATGGTGTGCCAGGTGCTTTTATGAGTTTATTAAACATTGGTTTTTTAAGTGAGGCTATTAAAAAACGCAATATATCCGAGCCTGGAAAAATTTTCGACTACGTACGTAACCGCTTAATAGAAACTATAGGCAAGGATAAACAACAAGATGGGTTTGATGGCATTTTAATTTGTGTGGATTTAAATCAAAACAAGATAGCCTATGCTGCCGCTAACAATGCGCCTGTATTAATCAGAAATGGCGAATTAATCCATTTAACATGTAATAAAATGCCAGTAGGTAAGGGTGTTAAAGAAGATTCGTTTGATACTTATACATTACATTACGAACCAAATGATAAATTGTATTTATATACCGATGGTTACGCTGATCAGTTTGGCGGACCAAAAGGTAAAAAATTTAAATACAAACCTTTAGAAGAGATTTTATTGAACAATGCTGAAGCTCCAGTTAAAACTCAAAGCGATATTCTTAATAATGCTTTTGAAGTTTGGCGAGGAAATTTAGAGCAAGTGGATGATGTTTGTATAGTAGGGTTAATGTTATAATTAAATTACTCAATACTATTTTCAATTTTTTTACACTCTAATTGAGCCACGAAAACCTCTAGAAGCATAATAAGATTCGGCACCATTGTGATAAACGAATATATGGTTATATCTACAATCACAAAAAATGGCACCGCCAAGTTCTCTAATAGCAGCAGGCGTTTGCACCCAGCTTGATGTTTTAGTGTCGAATTTTTCAAGCTGTTGCAATTCTCTGTATTGCTCTTCCGTTAAAATATCAATGCCCATTTCTGTAGCCATATTCATAACACTATTTTTGGGTTTATTTTCTTTTCTTGCCTCCAGCGCTTCATGATCGTAACAAAAACTTCTGCGACCTTTAGGACTTTCTGCCGAGCAATCATAAAAAATGTATTCGTCTGTTTTTTTATCATAACCAACAACATCTGGCTCGCCTTCGGTTGTTTCCATTTCATTAAGCGACCATAGCTTTTCAGAATTAGCTTTTAACGTTGCCTGTACTTTATCCCACTCAATGCCTTTATGACGTTTCATGTTTTTTTCAAAACGATTTTTTAATGTTTGAAGTAATTCCTCTTGTTGTTTAACAGATAATTGTTTTTTACTCGCTTTCATTCTTTTAGCTTTTTAAATGTTTTATATAAGTTTTGGGTATGGTTTTCAAATTTGATTATTCTTTTTATTTCTGATACTCTTCCTTTAGTAATGAAAAAATAATGGAGTCCTGAATTTCTCCATCTCTGATATAATGCTTTCTTAAATAACCTTCCTTAGTAAAGTTGTTTTTTTTAATTACACTTAATGATGCTTTGTTTTCGGGTCCAACACAGGCTTCTATTCTGTTTAAGTTCATAGTACTAAAACCATACTCAATAATTTTTCTTACGGCTTCACTCATATAGCCTTTCTGTTTGTAGTCATCTTTACTTAAAGCATATCCTAATTCAGCCTTATGATGATCTTTATACCAATTATGAAAACCGCATCTTCCAATGGTTTCATTATTTGTTTTTAACACGAGCAAAAAAGATAAAATGGTTCTATCATGAGTTACATAACCACCCTCATATTTTTTCTTTTCTTTAATAAACTCTGCATCACTTGTTAGCCAAGTTGATTTTTTAATTCGGTTTCCGTTAAATTTTCAAATAAATAAGTTAGCACCTCTGGAGTAAACTTTTTCAAAAATAATCTTTCGGTTGTAATTACTTCAAATTCCATTAATTTGTTTTTTATATCATTTAATTAAATGATGGCATTTTGTATGTCGAAAGTAGGTCTTTAACCTTAGTCCATTTCATATCAGAGTAACGATTGTTATCTGTTGAGTTTAAGGTTGCCCGTTTATCCATCATATTTCGCATGTATTGCATGCCTTGCCAAGCAGGATAAAGTTCATGTTGTGCAGGTGCAATTGTTTTAGCAATTTTTATCAGCATACTCAATAAACCAAGTCCGCCAGTTTTTAGTAATCTGTATTTTTGCCCTGATAAATCATTCATTACTTCTCTTATTTCTCTTGGGCTTATTTGATCGCCAGATACTGTAAGATAACGAGGAGATGATGTATCAAGAGCCACGTTTGCTGTAAACATAGCAGTGTCGTCTAAGGTTGTAAAACTCATTTTATGGTCAGCATTGCCCCAGTAAAGCACTAATTTCTTTTTAAAAATAATCATTGGAATTTCATTCGTTAGCATATCCATAAAAGCACCATTAAAAATGGTTGTAGCAGATATAGAAGTAGCATCAAGATATTTATGAAATTCTCTTCGTAAATCTAAGTTGCGGTTTTCTCCTTCAGTAAATTTTGTAAAATCTAATGAATAGTCAGAAGGAATAAACCGGGACACACCTGATAAAATAACACCGTTTAATAATATTTTTTGAGTATCAATTATTACATCTCGCAAGCCAGCTAAGGCAGAAACTACGCATGAAGCGCCAATACAGGCTGATGATATTTCTTTTTCGTTACTCATATCTAAACGTATAACTTTTGCGCCAAGTTGTTCAAGTTGATTTATTTTTTCAATATCGCTAGTTAAGCGAACTAACACCCTAACTTCGGCTCCTTTGTTTAAAAGAGCTTTTACTATTCGACCACCAAGATTTCCGGTACCACCAGCTACAACTATAATTTTTTTATCCATTTATTTTAAGGGTTTATATTTATATGTTCTCATTCCTTTTATTGTTTGTAATTGATTGCACTTAAACGTTATTTTACAAATGTTATAATTAAAGATACTCTGTTGCTGTACATTTACAAAACTTAAATAAAAAGAATTACCGTTAACAGATCAGCAATAACCTAGTCTCTCCCTTTTTTTCGATGGGAGCACGGTGTAGGCAAGGAGGTACGTTGCTTTCAGGATAATCAACCGCCAGCCGCCATAAGTTGCCAATACCAAGGCTGATAACCTGTGCATCAGGTTTAATGCGATAATGTAAATCAAAAAAATGTTCGCTTAAAAAGGATTCAAAACCATCATCCGTTCCATTATATTTTTTTTTGAGTTCATGCCGTATTTCCGGAATCA
>JAYSTR010000011.1:0-38398 GCA_043719555.1 Bacteroidota bacterium
CAAATACGAATACAAGTTACACGGGAGCTCGCGGTACTTATTATTATGTTTCTGAAACTTATAGAGATAGTGAGGGGAGATCCCAGACACGTCAGGTTCAGCGTACCCGTTGGGATGCAGCTTTTGGTAAAGTTCATAATGATTTTGATGACGTGTTAGTTGTTTCCTCTAAATCGTTACCCGAAAATTTAGCAAATGATTTGGAACCATGGGATTTAAAGGAATTAAATGCTTTTAGCGAAAAGTTTTTAAGTGGATTTGTAACAGAAAGTTATCAAGTCGATTTAAAAACTGGGTTTGAAAAAGCCAAAGTTAAAATGCAAAACGATATTACATCAACCGTTCGTGCTGATATTGGAGGCGATGTACAACAAATTGCTACACAAAATACCGATTACAATAATATTACATTTAAGCACATTTTATTGCCAGTTTGGTTAAGCTCGTATAAATACAACGATAAAGTATATCGTTTTTTAATTAATGCACGCACTGGTGAAGTACAAGGAGAACGCCCTTATTCAGCTGCAAAAATTGCCGCTTTGGTAATTACAATATTAGTTGTTGTGGGTGCAATTTTATTTTTTGCAAATAAACAGCAATAATTATTCTTCGTAAAAGTATTTGCCTTTACTATCAATGTTTACTTTATGAAGCCAACGGTGAGTTTCAAAATAGTCGTAAGCGGGTTGTAAGGTTTTCCAGAAATTCAACAGTTGCTTTGAGTAATTTTTTTCTAAATATTTAATATTTTCAGGCGTAAATTTTATTGGAAAAATATCAAAATATAAAGGGATGTTTCTATTACGGCCTTCTAAACACATTACGTAAATTTCTTTAATCTTATCGTTTGTCATAGGTAAACAACCAATAGTTACGCAATCACCGTGTATCATTATGGCACCACCTGGGCTAACATCTTCCTTTAACATTAAATCACTTGAGTTTGGGTAATTTATTCTCAACGATAAATAATAATCACTTTTATTATTAAATAAATCCAGTTTATAAAATCCTTCGGGTACTTGTCCATCGCCTTCTTTTCGCTTAGGCCCAAGGCTTCCACTGCTTGCGCAAATATCGTAAGTTTTAAATAATTTATATTTTGGTTCACCCGGATTTTTAACCCATAATTCTACTATTTTTTCAAACTTAAAGGCTCTAAAATATATATCAAAACGATACGGATCAACTTTAAAGGCCTTTAACTCCTCCTGTAGTTGTGGCCATTTAATATCATACGCTTCTTTTACTCGTATACTTTTTAATTGGCCCGTTTTAAACGCCAGCGTTTTTGGCTGAGCATCTAATACGTTTGAAAAAAGTGCTATAAACAATAGAGTATGTAAAACATTTATTTTCAATGATATGGATTTTTGTTTTTTTTAATTAAAATTGTGAAATAAATTTACATTTTAATTTCGGATGAAATTGTTAAACATATTAAAAAATAAATATTTTTTATCCATAATTGGAATAACTGTTTGGTTATTGTTTTTTGACAAGAATGATGTGTTTACTCAATACGATTTAATAAAGAAATGTGATAAATTAAATCTTGAAAAAGATTACTACGTGAACGAAATTAAAAAGAACAATGAGGAAATCGTTGAACTTAAAACCAACAAAAAAAGTTTAGAGACCTTTGCTCGTGAAAAATATTTAATGAAAAAAGATAATGAAGATGTTTTTGTTTTTGTAACTAAATAAATTATTTTTCAGTAATTAAAAATTCTGTTCTACGATTTTTAGCCCTTCCTTCTTCTGAAATATTATCGGCTAAAGGTTTAGATGACCCAAATCCTTTTGCTGTAATCCGTTTTCCATCAATACCTTTTTCTTCTAAAGCTGCTTTCACACTATAAGCGCGATTAGCTGATAGTGCTTGGTTTGCACTAGCATTACCCACATTATCTGTATGCCCTTGTATTTCTATCGTTACAGCAGGGTTTTCTTTTAAATAAGCAGCAAACTCATCTATTACAATGTGCGATTCTTTTTTTAAATCAGCCGAATTCGTATTGTAATATAAATCCTTTAATACAAATGAACTTCCTTTAGCGGCTTCATCTAATTGAATTTTAATTGGCTCAGGTTGTTTTTCAAAAGTGGCATCTTTAACACTCACAACCGCTGATGCAAAGGCGTGGTCTTGTTTTTTTACAGTGATTAATAAATCGTCTTTCTTTTTTAAATTAACGGCGACCATAAATTTACCTGAGGCAGAATCAACAACGGCAAATGTTTTTTCTTTGGTTTTAACATTGGTTACTTCAACTTTTCCGCCTTCTATTACATTCCCTACTTTGTCTTTTATTTCACCTTTTAAAAAGGTAGTTTCCTGTGGTCTAGCTTCTTTGTATAAATCAAACGAAAATAAATCGTATTTGCCAACTCCTTTGTTACGCATTTTCCCTTCATCATACGAAAAAAAGTATCCAGTTTTACTATCCGTACTTACAAAAAAACCAGTATCGTCGGCTTCCGTATTAATGGGATATCCAATATTTTCTGCATCTAACCATTGCCCTTTGTCATCCTTGCGAATATAAAAGATATCAAAGCCTCCAAAGCCAAATTGCCCATTACTGCTAAAATAAAGGGTTTCACTATCAGAGTGCATAAAGGGTGTTTTTTCATCGCCACGTGTATTAATTTTTGGTCCAGCATTTTTTGGGATACTCCATTCGCCAGTTTGAGGATTTTTCACCGTATAATAAATATCAATTCCACCATAACCACCCGGCCTGTCGCTTGCAAAATAAATAGTGTTTCCGTCAGCACTCACTGTAGGTTGAGAATCCCAATATATTGGATGATTAACATTAGCACTCAATTTTTTTATTTCGCTCCATTCATCATTACTATTTTCGCTTACATAAATATCGCAATTCGGTTGTGCTCCACCTTCTTGTTTCATCATTGCTATATACAAACGCTTATTGTCAATGGTTATAGTACATCCACCTTGATTGTCGTTTGTTGTGTTAAATGGTGGTGGCATTTCTTCGCCTGCATTAAATACACCAGTTTTATCACGTGTCGCAATCATAAAAGCTTCGCGTTCTTTGTCAGTGACGTATACGGTATTTTTACTTTGAGCAGATACTTTACGCGTAAACAGGCAATGCTTATCATCCGGTGTAATATAGGCTAAGTATTCATCTTTAGGGGTGGAAACACCTTTAACAACTTTAGGATCAAAGGGTACTATTTTCTTTTTTAGTTCACTTTCTTTTTTTGCGTACTTAATCATTTCCTTCGCCTGATAAATTTCAACTTCATAATCTTTCGCAAATTTCTTCTCATCTTCATCCTTAAACCTAATAAATTTTTCGAGGTATTTTATGGCAGAATCATTTTTGGTTTCTTCATAATAATTAAAACCGATAAAATAATAAGGCTCTGAGTGAACTTGAGGACAAGCCGCAATGGCTTTCTGAAAGTAGGGGATAGCAGGAGCAAAGGATTTGTTTTCTAGTTTAGAATGCACCACGATTTCGTTCCCCATTGCTAGGTTCGCTTCAGCAAAATCCGGCTCAGCTTCTAAGCATTTTTTTAAGAAATCTAATCGCTCAGGTTTTTTGTATTTCTTTTTGTCAGTTGCTTTTTCAAATAATTTTAAAGCACTTTTGTTATCTATTTCATTACAAAACTTTTTCGTTCCTGAGTCTTCGTCATCTTGTGCAATAACAGAAAAAGATGCTAGTATAATTTTAAGCAGTAATATTTTTTTCATAGATATTTTAATATTTATAGCACGCTGATAGCGCTGATTGTTTATGATAAAATATGATTTTTTAAAACAAGAATTTTATAAAATTCAGGTGAAAAAACTTTGAAAATCATAATTATCTGTGTCATCTGCGTTCTATTTTGAATTAATAATTATGGTTTATAAACTTGTTTTTGTTTTCTTGGGTCAGGTTTTTTATGATTATCATTTTTACTTTTATCATTTCTGATATCAACATCTTCTTCATAAATCCATCTTCCTTTTTTTGCTATTAATGCATCAAAGCTTCCATCTGGCCCATAAAACTGAAACTGTCCATCTAGCGTTGGGTCAGGAGAATTAGGCGCTAAGTGACTAAATATTAAACGTTTTTTTGTATCGTAATATTTTAACGACATATTTACCTCTGCAGCGTGCTCAAACATAATTCGTTTAGCAAATTTACCAGGATATTTAAAAACATCTTTGCCGAAAACAGGCGAACCATCAGCTTTAAAAGATAGTACGTCTATAAATTTACGTACAGTGAGTTTATCATTTCCATCCCAACCTAATAGTGTATAATAATCTTCATCCGTTTTAATAACGTCAAAATATAACATGCCAAACCATTTGGTATTGTCTGATACATAATTTTCGGGAGTTTTTACAGTAGATGATTTATCAAGCAATTGAAACACTTCGTACTGTGATGTGAATTCCTTTTTGAATAATCCTTTTTTGACGGTTTTTGTATTGTTAACTTGTAAAAAACCAAAAAAAGCGTGTGTGCCATCTTCTTTAATAATATTCCAGGTAATGATTCGAAATTTATTATCAGGAGATAATTTATGTGCAATTTGAGTTAAACTATCAAAAGGATATTGCATAGATTTTTCGTTAGCTAAAACTGATGACCATAAGGAGATGAATTGTTTATTGGCCTCAAATCGATTGCTTTCTTTTTTACTATAAAATACACGAGTTTGAATATTTTTTAAAGAATCTTCTAGAACAGAAAACTGCTTTAATTCTTCGACAGATAATTGAGCTTTAGTTACGACACTAAAAACGAGTAAGAATATGTAAACAAGTATTTTTCGCATTAACTATATAACTGCAAGTTAGGAATTAGGTTACACAATTGCTTCATAAAATATCTTAAAAAATATTGACTTCGCGTTCTAATTGTACACCAAATTTTTGTTCAACTGTAGATAATACGTGAGTTGATAAATCGTAAATTTGTTTACCAGTTGCAGTTCCATAATTCACTAATACTAAAGCTTGTAAAGTATGCACGCCAGCATCACCTACGCGATATCCTTTAAGTCCACTTTGTTCAATTAACCAACCAGCGGCTAATTTAAAATTTCCATTTTCTAGTGGATATGAAACTAAATTCGGAAATTCTTTTTTTAAACGGTCGGTAGTTTGTGATGGTACTTCGGGGTTTTTAAAAAAACTACCAGCATTACCAATTTGTGCAGGGTTAGGTAATTTACTACTGCGAATATTTATAACAGCTTGCGATATGGCTTTTATGCTTAAGTCGGTAACTTTCATATTATCCAGCTCTTGTTTAATAGCGCCATACTCAATATGAAAAGTTGGTTTTTTTGATAATTTAAATGTAACAGAAACGATGATGAATTGATTTTTAAATTGACGTTTAAAAACACTTTCTCTGTAGCCAAATTCACAATCTGATTTTGTAAATGTTTTTAAATTACCTGTTTCGGTATCCATCGCTTCTAGTTCATAAAACACATCTTTAATTTCCACACCATAAGCACCAATGTTTTGCATCGGACTAGCGCCAGTACAACCAGGTATGAGCGATAAATTTTCGAGTCCAGCATAATTATGTTTTATACACCACATTACAAACTCGTGCCATACTTCGCCCGACGCACATTTTACAGTAACATCATTTTCTGTTTCAGAAATAATTTCCATACCTTTTAAATTATTTTTTACAACTAAGGCATTTACATTTTGTGTAAACAATAAATTACTACCACCACCAACTATTAATTTTTGGTTGAGTTTGTATTCAGGTGTTTGCATTAACTCTTGTAGTTGAGTTATTGAGGTTGCCTCATAAAATAATTTTGCTAAAACATCAATGCCAAACGTATTATACGGTTTAAGCGAAGTATTTGATAAAAATTGCATATAAATAGAATATGTATAAAAATAAAAAAAGCCTTACAAGAAGGCTTTTAATTAATTTTTACTTTTTAAAGGTGAATTGTTAATGATTAACAAAACTCATCATAAACCATTTTTAAATGTTCTGATATCATTGCTGCATTTCTGCCTTCGATATTGTGACGCTCAACAAAATGAACTAACTCACCATTTTTAAATAAAGCAATACAAGGTGAAGATGGTGGATATGGAGCAAAATGCTTACGCGCTTGAGCAACCGCATCACTATCAAAACCTGCAAATACCGTAGTTAATTTAGTTGGTTTTTTTGCGTGATCTAAACTTAATTTTACTCCTGGGCGACAAGCACCAGCAGCACAACCGCAAACTGAGTTCACAACCATTAAAACAGTTCCTTCTGTTTTAACTGCGTTATCAACACTTTCAGGAGTCGTTAAATCTTCGAAACCAGCCATGGTTAATTCGGCTTTCATTGGGGTAACTAATGCTTCTGGATACATATTTATTTTTTTAATAGATTAATTGATTCTTGAACTCTACAAATTTACGTATGATTTACGTAAAAAACGACGATTTGTATTATTTTAAGATTTAGCTATAATTTTTATAGATGAATAAATTTTTGCACGCTATTAAAAAATGCCTCTGGTTGCTCTGCGTGTACCCAATGTCCGCTATTAGCAATAGTTTCTAAGGTATAATTGGTGAATTTTGATCTGATATCTGCTAAATCACTATCTAAAATATAATTTGATTTTTCGCCTCTAATAAATAATGTTGGGGTAGAGGAATGTAAATCTGTTGGGGCTGAAACCCCAATATTGTTATATTCTTTTGTGATAGTTGCTAAATTAAAACGCCAGGCCATTTGTTTGGATTCATCTTCGCGCCAGTAAATGTTTTTTAATAAAAACTGCTTTGTTCCAAAATCTGTAAGGTATTGCCCTAAAATTTCTTCAGCCTGTTTGCGAGTATTAATATCCGAAAAATCAACAGCATTTAAAGCTTTTAAAACAGCATCGTGATGAGGCTCATAAGCTTTTGGCGCAATATCGGCTATAATTAATTGTTTAGCTACGTTCGGAAATTGAGCTTCAAAAAACATAACCGTTTTTCCTCCCATACTATGACCTAAAATGATAGGATTTTGTAACTGATGCTCATCAATAAATTGCTTTAAATCGGTTGCCATTACTTGGTAATTCCACTCATCGCTATGAGGCGACAGTCCGTGATTTCGCTGATCTATGGTAAACACATGTAACCCTTGTTCGGCAAAACGTTTAGCTAATGTATTCCAGTTGTCGCTTTGGCCAAATAAACCGTGTAAAATAATTAATGGTTGTCCTGCTCCAAATTCTCTGTATGCTAATGTCATTTTATTGTTCTATTTCTAAAATTAATTTACGTAACATATTTAGTGCGTAACTGGCCGTCATATGGATATTACGTTGTCTGTCATCCCCAAACTGATAGTGTTTTGATATGACTTTATCGTGTAATGCAATTGCTATCCAAACAGTACCAACAGGTTTATCAATAGTACCACCGCTTGGGCCTGCAATTCCAGAAACGGCAATAGCGGCGTCCGCTTTAAATGTTTTTTGAGTTTCGGTAACCATCGCCTCAACACACTCTTTACTAACAGCGCCGTGCTTTTCAAAAATAGTGTTATCAACGTTTAATAAAGTATTTTTAAATCCGTTATGATAAGGTACTATGCAACCATTATAATAAGCCGAACTACCCGCAACACTTGTTATTAAATGCGATATGTAACCACCAGTACAACTCTCTGCTAAAGCTAAGGTTAGTTTTTTATCTAATAATAGTTGCCCAATAATTTCTTCGAGTTTTGGTTGTTCTTTACCGTATTCTTCGTAACCATAAATATATTGTTCTATTAAAGGTTTTACGGTTTCAACTTCAGCATCTATTTTTTGTTGTAATTCTAATTCGTTTGGTCCCGTTGCACTTAATCTTAAGCGCACCATACCTGGAGATGGTAAATAAGCTAAGCCAATTTGTTTTGCTGTAATAGCATCTTCCCAATCGCTAATTAATTCAGATAAAGCGCTTTCGCCAATACCTTGTGTTAATATAGTTTTGTGATAAATAAATGGCAATGTAAAACGTTTTTTTATTTCAGGAATAATGTCATTGGTTATCATTCCCTTCATTTCATAAGGTACGCCAGGCATCGATACAAAAATGGTATTGTTTTTTTCCATCCACATACCAGGAGCAGTACCATTTTTATTTCGAATAACAAAACAGTTACTTGGCACTTCGGCTTGTTTTTGATTGATGGGAGTTAGTTCGCGATTTCGTTTTGCGAAAAATGAGGTTACATCCTCTAATACATCTTTATTTAAAACTAAACTCGAATTAAAGTATTCGCAAAAAGTAGTTTTAGTTATATCATCTTTGGTTGGGCCTAAGCCACCAGTAATCAAAACAATATCAGCACGTATAGCTGCATCATCAAAGGCTTTTATAATGGCACTTTTTTCATCTGCTACGGAGCTCATATGCACCACATTCACGCCAATTAAATTTAATTGTTGAGCCATCCAAACCGAATTCGTATTAATAATTTGTCCTATTAATATTTCGTTACCAATTGTTAAAATTTCTGCCTTCATAGTTTATTTGGCGTTATATTTGTAAAATCGAAAAGTAATTAAAAATCAATTAAAAAAATAACCATGAAATTAAAATCAATTATTACAACACTAATCGTTAGTGGAACTATAACTTCTCAAGCACAAATATTAAAAGATGTAATTAGTATAGGTACTGGAGCAATTTCTACCAATACAAAAGTTGCAGGTGCAATAAATACCGCAAGTAATGTAATTGGTAACACAGGTTTAGGAGGTGTTGTTGGCGGTGTTGTTAATAACGCCATAGGAAGCATTGGACAAGGTAAAAATGGTGGCTTAACTAATGATGAAGTTATTAATGGATTAAAAGAAGCATTAAATGTTGGTACAAATAACTCGGCTGGCGTTGCATCTAAAGTTGATGGTTACTTAAAAAATCCAGCGATATTTATTCCTTGGCCAGCTGAGGCTCAAGCAATGAAAGATAAATTAATTAAATTAGGGTTTAAAAAGAAAGTAGCCGATTTTGAAACATCCTTAAATCGTGCCGCCGAAGAAGCCGCTAAAAAATCAGCTCCTGTTTTCATAAATGCAATTACTGGAATGAGTATTAATGATGGTTTTGCAATTTTAAAAGGTTCTGACTCATCTGCTACACATTATTTAAGAGAAAACACCTACGCACCTTTAAAAGGAGAATTTATGCCTGTTGTTAAGGATGCTATTAAAAAAGCTAAAGTAGCAAGCTATTGGAATCCTTTAGTTACAGCTTATAATAAAGTACCTGGGGTTAAAAAACAAAACCCTGATTTAAACGAATACGTTTGTAATGGGGCAATTAATGGTTTAATGACATTGATTATCGTCGAAGAAGCAAAAATAAGACAAGATCCTGCAGCTCAAGTAACTGATTTATTGAAAAAGGTTTTTGGCTCTTTACAGAAGTAATTAATTTTTAATAATAAAAATCCCTTCATAAATTTATGAAGGGATTTTTTTTGATATTTAATTATCTAAGTTAAAACTTACTTTGTTTTATTACTTTCTGCAGGAGTAAAATCAAGACTTAAAGAATTTACACAATAGCGTTGGCCTGTTTTGGTTGGTCCATCATCAAATATGTGTCCCAAATGCCCACCACATTTAGCGCAAACAATTTCTGTTCGAACCATGCCGTGGCTTGAATCTTTAATTTTTTTAATTTTATCGCCTGCGCCAATTTCTCCATCAAAGCTTGGCCAGCCACAATGCGATTCAAATTTCTGACTATCATTAAATAACTCTGCACCGCATCCCGCACATTTATAAATACCTTTCTCAAAGTGTAAGTTATATTCTCCCGTATAGGGGCGTTCGGTTCCTTTTTCTCTCAAAACATTGTATTGGTCAGGTGTTAATTGTTTTTTCCACTCTTCGTTTGTTTTATTTACAGATGTTGACATAGGTTTATTAGTTAAAGATGATTGATTAGGTGATTTAGTTTGACAGGATACTGAAAACATGGTTATCAGGAATCCACAAAGGATAAAAATTTTGTTCATTTTTTGGGTTATTTGGGAGGCTGGTTTTCTCATCAAATAGTTATTTAAAGTTGGTTATTTGTTAAATTATATCCAATAGATAATAATCCAACAAAAGTTAAAAAAAACAATATATTTGCTGTCCTTGTTATGCAACAAAAGAAATTTGTAACAAATATTGCTTTTTTAATTATCCTTAATTTATTAATTAAGCCATTTTGGCCATTGGGTATTGAAATTCAGGTTCAAAACCAAGTGGGTAACGCCGCTTATGGCGAATATGCTATACTTTTTAGCTTTTCCTTTTTATTAAATATTCTTTTAGATTTTGGAGTAACTCAGTTTAATAACAAAAACATCGCCCAAAATAACCATTTATTAACCAAACATTTTAGTAGTTTATTTTCATTAAAGTTAGTTTTAGGCTTAATTTATTTTGCTGTTACTATGATTTTTGGTCTGGTAATGGGCTATGATTATAGGTTTATGAAATTGTTAGCTTTACTGGCCGTAAATCAGTTTTTAATTAGTATGATATTGTATTTACGATCGAGCTTACTTGGTTTACACCTTTTTAAAACAGATAGTTTTGTTTCGGTTGCTGATAGAGTAATTATGATAGCAATATGTTTGGTTTTATTATTGCGTTGGTTTGGGTTAGAAATAGATATTATGAAATTTGTTTATGCACAAACTATCGGTTACTTAATTACAGCCGCGATTGCCTTTGCAACCGTTTATGCTAAAACAGATCACTTTAAACTAAAATGGAACTGGCCATTTAGTTACATGATATTAAAACAAAGCTTTCCGTTTGCTATTTTATTTTTGTTAATGACATTTTATAATCGTTTAGATACTGTTATGTTAGGTAATTTTTTACCAGCTAACGAAGGGGCTGAACAAGCTGGTATTTATGCCAAGGCTTTTCGTTTGTTAGAAGCAGGTAATATGATTTCGTATTTGTTTTCGGTACAGTTAATTGCAGTTTTTAGTAGAATGATTAAACATAAAGAAAACGTAGAGCATATTGTGAAGTTATCATTTATATTATTGATAGCTCCAGCCTTAGTAGTGTCTTTTGGTTGCTTTTTTTATAGCGTCGAAATTTCAGGATTAATAAACCATGGCATCACCGATTCGTCTCGTGAGTTTGGAATCCTAATGTTTTGTTTTACGGCACAAGCTGCTACTTATATTTTTGGCACACTACTTACAGCAAATGGTAATTTTAAGCAATTAAATACGATGGCTTTTATAGGTATTTGCATAAACTTAATTCTTAATTTTATTTTGATACCACATTACAAAGCCTTAGGATGTGCAGTATCTAGTTTAATTACTCAAACATTAACCGCTGTAATTCAAATTTATTTTGCTTACAAAATTTTTAACTTTAAGGTTAACGTCAGATTATTAATTGCACTTGGTGTTTTTATAGTTGGTATTATAGTTTTTAATATTTTTTCTAAATCAATTTCACCTAATTGGCTTATTAATTTTGCTTTAATGACTGTGAGTTGTGTCGTTTGGGCATTTGTTTCAGGACTATTAAATATTAAATCTATTTTTAGATTTATTAAGTATCAATAAGAAAATATTATATTTGAAGAATGACTGAGTTGGCACAAAAGAACGATAGCATAAAACTACTTGCAAAAATATATAGGTGGCGTAAGCCATTACTTATTACATCAGCTCTTGCTTTTGTGTTGTCTTGCATTATATCTTTTATTATTTCCCCACAATATAAATCTACTGCAATCGTATTTCCTTTACGAAATTTCTCGGTTTCTAAATTATTAATTGAGCAAAATCAAGGTGCACAAGAGGATTATATGGATTTAGGTGATGAGGATGATGCCGAAAAATTATTGCAAATATTAAATTCTGGGGATATCCGTACACAAATTGCTGATAAATTTGATTTATGGAACCATTGGAAAATAGATAAATCTGATAAAAAAGCAAGTTATTATTTAAAAGATAAATGGGAAGATATGGTTGAGTTTAAACGCACTACTTTCTTATCCATTAAAATTGAAGTATATGATTACGAAGCATATAGAGCAGCTGATATAGCAAATGGAATAGTAGCTTTTGCAGATTCAGTAAAATACAGAATGACAAAAAAAGTAGCAAAAGAAGCATTGAATATTGTTACAGAAGAATATGATAATACGCTTAACCGTATGCAACAATTAGAAGATAGCATGCAAGTTATACGTGAGTTAGGTGTTTTAGATTATAAATCGGAAATTGAAGCTTACTCAAAAAGTATGGCTAAAGCTATTGAAAAAGGAAATGAAGGAGCTAAAACTAAATTACAAGAAAAGTTAGAATTACTTAAAAAATATGGTTTAAAGTATGATAATTTGGCCGCAAATTTAAAAAAATACCGTTTTAAATATCCGGTGATTAAAGGTAAGTATGACGAAGCTTTAGTTAATGTAAGTAAAACATTACCAGCAAGTTTTGTAGTTGAAAAAGCAACAATTAACGAAAAAAAAGCACGTCCTTTTCGTTTAGTGATTGTTTTATTATCAACATTATCAGCATTTGTTTTTGGGTTATTGGTTTTATTAATTAATGAGCAATATTCAGAACTCAAAAAAAAAGTATTAATAGAGTATCAAACATTAAATACCAACTAAACATGGAACAATTTAAAACCGATGAAATTATTGGCATATTGGCCAAAGAATGGAAAAAACTTGCAATTGTTGCAGGCTTAGCCGTTGTGATAGGAGCAATCGTATCATCTGATTTAGTAATAAAACCATTATTTAAATCTAATGCTGTTGTTTATCCAGTAAATTTAAGTCCTAGTTCTGAGGAATCAAATACTGAACAACTATTACAATACTTTCATTCGGAAGAAGTGAAAAATGCAGTAGCAAAAAAGTTCGATTTATTTAATCATTATGAAATTGATCCAAATAGTAAACAAAAAGAGTTTTTATTAGGTGGTATGTTTAAAGAACGCGTTTCAATTGAATCTACTTTGTATGAATCTATTGAAATTACAGTAAAAGATGAATCGCCTGAATTAGCTCAAAAGCTTACGCAAGCAATAATTGATGAAACAAATAGTTTGATTACTAATATTAGACGTGAAAGATTACAAGAGTATTTAGCTAATAATCAATCTGAATTAGAAAAAAACATTAAACCGTTAGATTCTCTTAAGACATTAATAGTTGATTTCAGACAAAAATATAATATTATTGATTTCGGCTATCAAGCTAAAACATTAGTTAAGAAGCAAAATAAAGGTAAAGCCTTATCAGAACAAGATTCAAAAACGATAGATGCTATTAAAACTAAAGAAAAAGACTATAATAGGATTACAACCAATTATGATATTTACCAAGGGACATATAATTATCATAAAGCTGAAGTAAATAAGTTTAAGTTTGATTATAACAGTAATGTGAGCTATACAAATGTTGTATCTAAACCAACATTACCAGATAGAAAATGCTACCCAATTCGTTCAGTTGTTGTAGCTATTATTACATTATCTTCTTTATTAATGGCTTGTTTATATATAATTTTCTCTCATTATTATAAAAAACAATCTGTTGCTTAAACTTAAAAATACACACGTATTTTATTTTGTAGTCGTTAGCTTTGTATTGCTAAACGCCTACGTATTGAGTTTTCATAGAAGTCAGTTTTATGCTTTTAACTTAATTCCTTTTGCGATCATTATAGTTTTATTGGCTATTTTCGATATCGAAAAAATAATGTTGGCTATGGTATTTTTTACGCCACTTGCTATTAGTTTAAAAGAATTAAAGCTTTCTCAAGGTCTCGATTTAAGTATTCCGTCAGAACCATTAATGATTATTTTGACCTTGCTTTATTTTTTAAATGAATTAAGTCATGGCATTACTGATAAAAAATTATTGAAACATCCCATTACCATTTTAATTTTTGTACAATTAGGTTGGATGATTATTACAATGATAACAAGTGAACTACCAATTATATCAGTTAAATATATTTTAGCCCGCACTTGGTTTATTACATCTTGCTATTTTATGGCGATGCAATTATTTAAAAATAAAAAAAACATCAATTTACATATCTTGTTATACGCAAGTGCAATGGCTATTGTTTGTATTATTACAACGATTAAGCATGCCGGTTATGCCTTTGATGAAAAAATTGCAGATTGGATTGTGTCACCTTTTTATAATGATCATACCGCCTACGGAGCCGCATTAGCGATGTTTATTCCATTAATGGTTGGGTTAATGTTAATGAAAACAACGAGTAATAGCCTTAAATTTTATGCTTTTATTTTATTAAGTATATTTTTAGTGTCTATCGTAGTTTCTTTTGCGCGAGCAGGGTGGTTAAGTTTAGCAGTATCATTATGCGTATTGATAACCCTATTATTGAAAATTAAACTTCGCACAATTTTAATAACCATTGTTACATCAGTTATTATATTCATTTCGTTTCAAGCAGAAGTATTAATGATATTGGGAAGAAACAATACTGATTCTGATGGAGACTTAATGGAAAATGTGCAATCGATGAGTAATATTACGACAGATGTTAGTAATCTTGAGCGATTAAATCGATGGAGCTGTGCATTACGAATGTTTCAGGAAAAACCAATTTTAGGATTTGGACCTGGTACTTATCAATTTTTGTATGCCCCATATCAAAAAAGTAGTCAAATGACGATTATTTCAACCAATTTTGGAGAAAAGGGAAATGCTCATAGCGAGTATTTAGGTCCGTTATGCGAGCAAGGTTTAATGGGGTTATTAATTGTATTAGCTCTTGTTTTAGGCTCAATGTTTTTGGGGTATCGATTAGTTTATACCGTTAAAGAGAAGTCTATAAAAATATTAGTGATATGTTTGGTAATGGGCATAAGTACTTATTTTGTGCATGGTTTTTTAAATAATTTTTTAGATACCGATAAAGCCTCCGTGCCTTTTTGGGGATTTTTAGCAATGCTTGTTGCTATTGATTTATATTACAAGGATAATCATTCGGAGTTAACAAATAAATAAGTATAACTTTCTTTTAACATTTAACATCTTTAGCTTTTAATTACAAACTAATTATTTTATATTTGGTTTAATGAATAAGATTTTACTTTTAATAGCCTCACTTCCATTATTTTTAAAAGCCTCTAATGGAGATGGACCAATAGGACCTCGTTCTGCAGCCTTAGGGCATGCATCATCTTGTTTGTATGATGCATGGAGTGCACGTAACAATCAGGGTAGTTTGGGTTTTATGCGTCAGGCAGAAGTTGCAGCTTTTTATGAAAATCGTTTTTTATTAAAGGATTTATCTCAAAGTGGATTTGCTGCTGCTTTGCCCATAAAAAAAGGAACTGTTGGATTAAGTTATACTAATTTGGGTAATAAATATTACCGCGAATCGCAGGCAAGTTTAAGTTATGGTATGTTGTTAAATCCTAATATTTCGGTTGGAGTTGCATTTGAATACCTGAATACAAAAATTGCAGATATTTATGGTAATGCAAATGCCTTTACTGGTTCAGTAGGATTTACAGCTAAGATATTGCCACAAATAGTTGTAGCTACTCATATTTATAATCCGTTTAGAGCTAAAATTACAAATTATAATAATGAAAAAGTGCCAACTATTTTAAAATTCGGAGCTCAATATATTTTTTCTAAAAAAGTATTTTTAGTTGCTGAAGCAGAAAAAACTTCATCACAAAAAGTTAATATTAAAGGTGGTATTGAGTATATGCCAGCGTCAATCGTTTATTTAAGAGCAGGCGCATCTTCTTATCCAACACAAGCTTCGTTTGGCGTAGGAGTAAATTATAATGGGTTAAAAATTGATATGAGTTCAATGTATCATAGCGTATTAGGTTTTTCTCCACAAATAGGATTAAGTTACTCATTTGGTAAGAAAAAATCATCTGCTTCTAAATTGGATTCAGAAACTGAAGAAAAATAAGTTCTATTAAATATTCTATTTACATATTTGTTTTAATGTTTTTGCTGTTAAGTAATCTTAATGCACAAAACGACACATCTAATACAAAAGGAAATGAACAAGTTGATGAATTGATAAATCAAAATGTAGAATTATTATCTGAGCAATTGCAAAGCGAAGATGGAGATGTATCTAATTTAACAGACGTTTGGAATTACTATAAAAATCACCCTTTAAATTTAAATAAAGCTAATCGCGATGAATTAGGGGAACTTCAATTGCTAAACGACATACAGGTTTCTAATTTAATTAAACACCGCGAAAAAAACGGCTACCTAATTAGTATTTATGAATTACAGTCTATTGACGGATTTGATTTGCAATCGATTCGAAAAATTGTACCCTTTGTTTTTGTGAGTGATAATTTTGAATCAGCATTTTTTGGCTTTAAAGAAATGTTTAAAGATGGAAAAAGTGAATTTGTAATGCGCTTACAAAGAAATTTAGAACATCAAAAAGGCTATTTTACTCCAGATAGCGCAACAAAAGCCAAAAGTCCGAATTCTTATTATTTAGGTGATCCAAATAGAGTATTTGCTCGTTATAGATTTCAGTATAACAATAATGTGTCGGTTGCTATTAGTGGTGAAAAAGATGCTGGAGAACAATTTGGTAAAGGTGCGCAAAAAAATGGATTTGATTTTTATAGCGGACACGTTGCAATAAGAAATGTGAAAAATATTAAAACTTTAGTTGTTGGTGATTATCAGGCAACATTTGGGCAAGGGTTAACCATGTGGCAAGGTTTTGGTTTTGGTAAATCGGCTAATATTATGAGTATTAAACGAACTGGTATTGGCATTAAACCTTATTATTCGTTCGATGAAAATCGTTTTTTTAGAGGAGTAGCAAGCACTGTTAGAGTTAAAAAGTTTGAAATAACTGGTTTAGCTTCTTACAAAAAAATTGATGCTAATCCTATATTAGTTGATACCGCGAGTAATGGCGATTTAGATGTAGTGAGTGTTAGTAGTTTAGAAGTTAGTGGTTTGCATAATACTAATGGTTTAGTAGCAGATAAAGGCAAATTAACTCAGGTTATTTTAGGTGGCAATGTAGCTTACAATACTAAGAGTTTGCATCTTGCTGCAACTGTGCAAAGTATGAATTTAAGTGCCGAACTTGTTAAGTTGCCAAGCTTATATAACAAATATGATTTTCAAGGTAAGTCGAATTTAGTAGGAGGAATAGACTATAATTATGTTTTCAGAAATGCTAATTTGTTTGGTGAAGCGTCAATGAGTGCTAATGGTGGTAAAGCATTTTGTCAGGGTTTAATAGTTGCCTTAGATCCTAAACTGACATTCATAACTCACTATCGTCACTTTGCAAAAGATTTTCAAAACCTTTATGGTAGTGCGGTTTCTGAAAATACCTTGCCGCAAAATGAAAAAAGTCTTTATATTGGAATGGAAGCAAAGCTTTTAAAAACCTTAACCCTATCAACTTTTATTGATCAATTTAAATACGATTGGTTTAAGTCTTCTGCAAGTTCTCCCTCATCTGGTAAAGATTTTTTGTCCCAATTAAACTATACTCCTACAAAAAAAATCGATATGTATTTTAGATACAGACATCGTTTAAAGCAAGTAAATAGTACACTTGATAACAAATATGATTATTTGGTACCATACAACCAAAGTAATATCCGTTACAATTTATCCGTACAATTAACCCAGGATATTAAGGTGAAATCACGTATAGAGTATGTGATAGTTAACACAATAAAAGCACCTGATGAAAATGGGGTTGCTTTTGTTCAGGATTTTATTTACAAAAAAATGAAATTTCCATTTACCTTAACAATGCGTTATGCTGTATTTGATACTAAAGGATATAACTCCAGAATTTACACATACGAAAATGATGTTTTATACGGATATTCAGTGCCGGCATTGTATTACAAAGGTCAGCGCGCCTACTTTATTGTAAATTGGGATATCACACGTAAGTTCGAAGTTTGGGTAAGAGTTGCGTCGACTATTTATGATAATCAAAAAATAATTCAGCCAGGTGGCTTAAATGAAATTAACGGAAGTGCTAAAACAGAATTGAAATTACAGGCACGTGTTAAATTTTAAGTACTAATCAAACTCAATGTTTTTGGTTTTGCAAAAACGAATAAATTCCAAATATTTCTCGAAAGGTGTTGCACTTTTCCATAAATGGCCAAATAAAGCAACTCCGTAAAAGCCTAAAGATTGCGCTAGTTCTATGCTTTTTTCGTTTACACCACCACGTGCTATTATTTTTTTGCCAGTGGTTTTATTGGCTGTAATAATAGCTTCGTTATAAAAACCACTATACAATCCTCCTGTTAAATTATGAAACATAGTCCCTAAAAAACAGTAGTCAGTTTCTACATTTTGTTGAGTGTAAATATCAGCAACACGTTTATGGGAAATAGTTTTTATTAAATGGGGTTTACGTATATAAATCATTTTTGTATTTAACCACAGTCTGAATTTTTGCTTTAAATGGGTTGCAGTAAAATGAAAACCTTTTAAATCATATTTTAAAGCTAATTTATGATGAGAATGTATGATAATACGGTTATGAAAGTGAGCCGGAATTTCTTTTATATAAGCATCTAACTCTTTGGTCGACATTCTGTTTTTACGGACATGTAAAGTCATTAAACCTGCTTCAAACATTTGCACGATTGATTCTATTTCATTTTCTGATGTTTTATTATCGGTTATAACAACAAGTTTCATTGGTTATTTTATTTAAATAAATGATTTAACTCTACAAGTAAATTTGGGTTTGTTTCTAATGCATTACCAACTACTATATAATCTGGATTTGATTTTATAATAGATGATGCTTTAGCGACTGTTGTAATTCCACCACCAACAATAATTGGTATTGAAACCTGTTTTTTAATAGTTGTAATGAGTGATGAATTAATTGTTTTTGTGGCGCCACTACCTGCTTCTAAATAAATAGTTTGTAGCCCCAGTAATTCGCCCGCTAAGGCTGTAGCTATAATTTCTTTGTTTGATGAAAGAGGAATCGTTTTGGTTATTTTTTGTGTGGTTGATTTTTTGTCGCCATTTATTAAAATATATCCAGTAGGAATTGTTTTAATATTTGACTGCTTTATTTTTAAGGCTGCTTTAACATGTTTGCCAATTAAATATTCGGCATTACGCCCTGATATTAATGATAGCAATAGCATTCCATCGGCATATTTAGAAATTTGCGTTTCATCGCCAGGAAAAATAATAACAGGAATTTTTGTTTTTGATTTAATTGATTTTATAACAGCATTTATGTTATCATTTTGTAAAACACTTCCGCCCACAAAAATATAGGATAACTTGCAAGTGTTAGCTATAGCAATTAATTCTGGATTGTATTTATCCGGATCAATTAAAACAATGAGTTTGGTATGATTTGTTTTAGCTAACATATTTTCTCTATCGAATATACCAAAACATACTCATCTAATAGTTCATATTGCAATAAATATGTAACATTTAAATCGTTAATAGTTATATGCCCATTTATTTTGCCTTTAGTATCTAAAGTAAATGCATCAATTGCTAAATGCTGAATAAAATCAACCTCTTTGAGGCCATAAACTTTATATAAGGTTTCTTTTGCTGCCCAATAAATTAACAACTTTTCAACATAATCCCCTGTTTCTTTTAACTCATAATTGGATAAAAATTTATGTTTAATTCGTAATATTTTATCTCTTATTAATTCTATATCAATGCCAGTTACTTCTTGAGCATTAATAATTATAGCTAGTTTATCATGCGAATGCGATATCGATATATGCCTTGCATCGTTTACTAAATAAGGCTTACCGTTAGAATCATAATTTATTTCAGTTTGTTTTTCAAATAAGTGGTTAATTAAAAATTGCTTACCTTGAGTTTCAATATCACGTTTAGCAGATAATTGTCTGACATTGGCAAACTCTTTTAAGTTTAAAATACCTAAAGTAATGCTTTCGTTTATGTTAATAATCTCAACCAAAATAGGCTTAAATTTAGATAATAGTTTGAGTGTTACAAACTTATGTACTATCTTTGTTTCGCTTAAAATTATAATAATTTAAAACATAAATAACATGTCAGCAGTAGCAACAGGAAAGTACTTAGCGTACAAAGTAAAAGATATCTCGTTAGCAGAATGGGGTCGTAAAGAAATTAAATTAGCAGAGGAAGAAATGCCAGGTTTAATGGCGCTTCGTGCAGAATACGGAAAATCTAAACCATTAGCAGGAGCTCGTATTGCAGGTTGTTTACATATGACTATTCAAACAGCTGTTTTAATTGAAACATTAGTTGAATTAGGAGCAGAGGTTACTTGGTCTTCTTGTAACATTTTCTCTACTCAAGATCACGCAGCTGCAGCAATTGCAGCAGCAGGTATTCAGGTTTATGCTTGGAAAGGTATGAATGCTGAAGAGTTTGACTGGTGTATTGAGCAAACATTATGGTTTGGCGAAAATCGTCAACCATTAAATATGATTTTAGATGATGGCGGAGATTTAACAAACTTAGTGTTTGATGTTTATCCTGAATTAGCAGCTGGAATCAAAGGTTTATCAGAAGAAACTACAACAGGTGTTCACCGTTTATATGAGCGTATGGCTAAAGGAACTTTAATGTTACCAGCTATTAATGTAAATGACTCAGTTACTAAATCTAAATTTGATAACAAATATGGTTGTCGTGAATCATTAGTTGATGCGATTCGTCGTGCAACTGACGTGATGATGGCAGGTAAAATTGCAGTTGTTGCTGGTTATGGTGATGTTGGAAAAGGTTCAGCTCAATCATTATCATCTCAAGGTGTTCGTGTAATTGTTACGGAGATTGATCCAATTTGTGCTTTACAAGCTGCAATGGATGGTTACCAAGTAATGAAAATGGATAACGCTGCAAAAATTGCAGATATTTTAGTTACTACAACTGGAAATAAAGATATTATTGTTGGTCGTCATTTCGAATCAATGAAACATGGTGCAATTGTTTGTAACATTGGTCACTTTGATACTGAAATTGATATGGCTTGGTTAAACAAAAACCATGGTGCATCTAAAGATACAGTTAAACCTCAAGTAGATCAATACACAATCAATGGCAAAAGCTTTTTAGTTTTGGCTGAAGGTCGTTTAGTTAACTTAGGTTGCGCTACTGGTCACCCAAGTTTTGTAATGAGTAATTCATTTACTAACCAAACGTTAGCTCAATTAGAATTATGGACAAACACAGCTGCTTATGAGAAAAAAGTATATGTGTTACCTAAAATTTTAGATGAGAAAGTAGCTCGTTTACACTTAGCAAAAATTGGTGTAGAGTTAGATACTTTAAATAAAGATCAAGCTGATTATATTGGTGTAAAAGTGGAAGGTCCTTTTAAAGGAGATGCTTACAGATACTAGTATTAATTAAGTTTAGAATAATAAAAATAGCCATCAATATAATTGATGGCTATTTTTATTTTATTATTTAGTTAACCATTTTTCTATTTCTGATTGATCTAAAACAGGATATTCTATCCAATGCTCAACTACAGAATTATTTACCATATAAATTGCTGGTAAATCAACTCCAGCCAAATAAACGAAAGGTTTTGCCCCTAAAATGCAAAATTTAATATTTGTGGCTTTAGTATCTTCAAAAAATGGTTTTAGTTTGGATGTATCTCCATTTAAAACTAAATACATAGGTATTGCTGGATTTTTTTCTTTTATCAAACGCAATTTTTTGGCAGCAATACGACAGTGCGAACAACTTAAACTCATAAAAGATATAATGTGTTTGCCAGTACTTAGCGATTTAGGTGGTGTGTGTTGCGTAGCATTATTATACAACGAATCTAATTCTAATTTAAATTGATCTTCTTTTGGTGTTAAGTATGCTTGGCTATAACTCATATCAACATAGTTTAAAATATGAGGCACTCCCATTGACGCAACAAATAAAATCACTAACAATTTGTTTTTAAATTTTCCTAATTCAAAACCTTCATAGTACATATAAAGTATACCAATCAGTATTAGTAAAATAATGTTTTTAATTAATGCCTGAAGTGGAGTCATAGCAATAGCATTACCAAAGCATCCGCAATTACCATTGTTGCCTTCTTTAAACAACATAATAATTAAATAAATATTAAAAACAATAAGAGTATAAGCGGCTAAACGTAAAGTAAATTTTTTAAGACTAATGCAAAGTATTAATGCAAGACCAATAAAAAATTCTAAGCCAATCATAAAACGAGCAATAAATGGGGCTGTTTTCCAATTTGCTATACCAATATCTACAAAGGTATATTCAAATGGTTCTATGGGATATAGTTTCGTGTAGCCACTATAGATAAATAGTAAACCGATAGCCGAACATAAAATAAAAAAAAATAATTTGAGAAAAAGTGCCTTCATAATAACCGCTAAAATAGGCTATTATTTTATTCTATAATAATACGAAAAGCCTTTTTGTGATTTTTTTAATTTTCCCACCAACTTTTTTTCATTCCTATAAACACACCGTCCTCTTGAATTTGTATAGGATACGTTTGAACACTTAAAGCCAAACCTGAGGAAGCTTTGCCGGTTTCTAAATTAAAAGGATAGCGGTGCATAGGGCATACAATTTCGTTATGTTCGTTACATTGACCCATACTAAGTGAGGCGCCATTGTGCGGGCATTTATCATCAATCGCATAAATGCCTTTATCGGTTTTTACTAAACAAAGTTTTTTGCCAAATACGGTAATTAATTGGAGTTGATTATATGTAAATAGAGATTGTAATTCGGTTTCTGACTTTGCAATTTTTTGCCATTTAAAATTATTCATCGTCACTTTTTAAATCAGTTGGTTTGTAGTGATAGTGTATAGTAACATTATCAGATTGATTGTTGAATGCTTGTTGTTCTTTTTCTATACGTTCTTGTTCTAATTGTTCATTGTATATTTTTTCCAAATCAACCTCTTCATCTTCATTTGGCCAAATTACAGGCTTTGCTTGTGGACCTTCTTTTCTATAAAAATACGCAATTAAAACACCTGACAACGCACCAAATAAATGCCCTTCCCACGACATAGTTTTATCTAACGGAAAAATACCCCACGTTATACTTCCATATAAAAATACGACGATTGCTGATACCACCATTAGTTGCGTATGCTTACGAAAGATACCACTAAAAAATAAAAAAGTAGAGAAAGCATATATTAACGTACTGGCACCAAAATGAAAGTGAGGAATTACATCATCATTACGTCCACCAACCCATAACCAAATACCACTTGTAAAATAAATCCATATAAATACTGGCCACGCTATGGGTTTATAAAAATAAAATAACATAGAGCCTAGTACTAAAACGGGTAAACTATTGTTGGCAATATGGCTTAAATCGCCATGAATAAATGGCGAAAATAAGATGCCTTTTAAGCCACTAACTGTTCGAGGACTTACGCCTAATTGATATAACTCTAAATGAAAAAAAGTATCACACAAAAATAATAACCAGCATATAATTAAAAATAATACTGGGTATTTTATCACAGATAATAATTCGAGAAAGGGAGTTTTTTTCATCATTTTATATAATGTGTAAATGTATTTACCAAAAACATACCATTGCGATAAATACTGACAACACCCGATTTTATCAGCCAGAGTGTCATTTAATTAGAAGAAATATGGTAGCGTAGAAATAAAAAATGCTATCAGTATTTAAACTGATAGCATTAAAATAGATGTATTTAATATTTAATTCGTTTTTCCTGGATAAACTTTTAAAGCTTCGTTTAAGCAAATTATCGACTGTTTTAAATCTTCTTTATTTAAAACATAAGCTAAGCGCACTTCATTAATACCAGCACCTGGGGTCGAATAAAAACCGGTTGCAGGCGCCATCATAACTGTTTGGTTGTTATAGTTAAAATCTTCTAACAACCATTGGCAAAATTTATCAGAGTTATCAATTGGTAAACGAGCAATGCAATAAAAAGCACCGCTAGGTTTTGGGCAAAATACGCCATCAATTTTATTTAACTCTTCAATTAAAAAATCTCTACGAGAAATGTATTCAGTTTTAACACCTTCAAAATATTCTTTTGGAGTGTCTAATGCACCTTCAGCTCCAATTTGTCCGTAGCTAGGTGGTGATAAACGCGCTTGTGCAAATTTCATGGCGGCTGCCATTACTTCGGTGTTTTTTGTAATCATTGCGCCAATACGCGCGCCACAAGCACTGTAGCGTTTAGAAATAGAGTCTAATAAAATAACGTTGTTTTCTATCCCATCTAAATGCATTACTGAAATGTATTCTTTACCATCATAGCAAAACTCACGATACACTTCATCACTTAATAAAAACAAATCATATTTTTTTACTAAGTCGCGTAAAGCTTCTAATTCAGCTTTTGTATATAGGTAACCCGTTGGATTTCCCGGATTACAAATCATAATCCCTTTTGTTTTTGTTGTAATTACTTTTTCAAAATCGCTGATAGATGGCAAAGCAAAACCAGTTTCGATATAACTGCGAACTGGAACTACTTTTACACCAGCAGCAGTACTAAAACCATTGTAGTTTGCATAAAATGGTTCAGGAATAATTACTTCATCCTCTTCGTTAAAGCAAGTCATCATCGCTATTTCAATAGCCTCAGAACCTCCACAAGTAATAATTACTTGGTTTTGATCAATATTAATGTTGTGCGATTTGTAATAACCACATAATTTTTTGCGGTAGCTTTCGTTACCCGCGCTATGACTGTATTCTAATACTTTAATATCTGCGTTTTTTACAGCATTTAAAAAAGCAGCAGGTGTTTCAATATCGGGCTGACCAATATTTAAATGATATATTTTTGTACCACGTTTTTTTGCAGCTTCTGCAAATGGCACTAATTTACGAATAGGAGATGAAGGCATTTGATTAGCCTTTATTGATATTTTTGGCATAATAGTATTTTAAAATTTCGAGCCTCTAAAATACATAAATTATTACTTAGTCATTAATTTATTTTGGGCGTTTTCGGGCTGTCGCTTCAAACTTTTTGATAACAACTTCGCAAACTCAGTTGTCATTAAAAAGGATTTTCGCTTGCATGCCTAACACAAACATAAGACTGCAAAAGATTGATAATGCTATGATTAAAAACCTTATTTTTGTTTTACAAGTTATGGTACAAAACAAACGCAAAATAATTAACGATCCTATTTATGGGTTTGTTACGCTTCCCAATGAGTTAGTGTATGATTTAATAAACCATCCTATATTTCAACGGTTGCGTCGTATTAAGCAATTGGGTTTAACTAATTTAGTTTATCCTGGCGCATTGCACACACGTTTTCATCACGCTATTGGCGCCATGTATTTAATGACGGAAGCATTACAAGTTTTAAAATCAAAAAATGTAAAAATTACTGATGATGAAACACAAGCAACCATTATTGCTATTTTATTACACGATATTGGACACGGCCCTTTTTCCCATGCATTAGAACATACTATCGTAAAAGGAATTCATCACGAAGATATTTCAACTATGTTGATGGATGAATTAAATAAAACCTTTAAAGGCAAATTATCGTTAGCAATAAAAATATTTAAAGATGAACATCCAAAAAAATTCTTACATCAATTGGTATCAAGCCAATTAGATATGGATAGATTGGATTATTTAAATCGCGATAGTTTTTTTACAGGAGTAAGTGAAGGTGTTGTGAGTAGCGATCGTATTATTAAAATGCTGACAGTTAAAGATGGCGAGTTAGTTATTGAAGCCAAAGGAATTTATAGCGTTGAGAATTTTTTAATATCGCGTCGTTTAATGTACTGGCAAGTGTATTTGCACAAAACAGTATTAAGTGCCGAAAAATTATTGGTAAATATTTTAAAACGTGCTAAGGAGTTATCGTTAAATGGGGCTGATTTATTTGCAACTCCAGCTCTCTCATTGTTTTTGAAAAATAATTTCAGTAAAAAAGAATTTATTGCCAATCCTGATTTATTGCAGCAATTTGTGTTGTTAGATGATTATGATATTATGGCATCTGTTAAAGTATGGATGACGGATAAAGATGTTGTTTTATCTACACTTTGTAAGAATTTAATTGACCGTAATTTATTTAAAATTGAATTGCAAAATAAAAAGATTGACACTAAGTATTTGACTACTATTTCGGATAAGGTGATGAAAAATTACAAATTGACTAAGAAGGAAGCGGACTATTTTGTGTTTACCGAAAGCGTTAATAATAGTGCCTATAATGGCTCTAAATTTAAAATACATATTTTAAATAAAGATGGATCCTTAGCTGATGTAGCAAAAGCTTCCGATCAATTAAATATTAAGATGTTAAGTAAAAAAGTAACTAAGTATTTTATTTGTTACCCAAAAGGATTGTAAGTAAAGAAGATTTCTTATTTATTTAAATGCAAGTTACTTAATTGCTTTTTTAAAACCTGATATAACTCTACCGATTTTTGTGAGCCAATTCGGTATGTAAAGCCACAGTTGTCTTTTAACTCAACAAACTCATTACCACTTGTATAAAAACGAATAATGCCACTTCGGTGCAGATTATAAATTGTTCGGCGGAAAATGTGCTTTTTATATCTGCTTTTACGAATGTGGTTAATACTGTTTAAATTTATTTTTACTTTTCTCGCAGTCCAAAATCCATCAATTATTATATGATCATTATATACCTTAGTATGTGTGTGTAAAATGTACGTTAATACAGATGACAAGAGAAGTACTAAAACCCCTAAAATAAAAAATATTTTTCCAGAGTTTGGGATGCTTTCTACTGGATAATAGCCTAAGCGAATAATAGAAACTTGTACCGGTTTAGGATTTTCACTCCAATAATAGCCAACAAAACAAAACAGGGCTATCACCATTCGCCAGATAATACTGAGGCGGTTGTGTCCCATGTATTGTTTTTCCTCAAATATAATAGGTTCGTTAATCACACTATTGTTATAAACTTCTTTTATTAAAGATAATAAATAGTTCTCTATTAAAACGAGGTTTTATGGAATTGTAGCAATTTTCAAATACTTTAAAATCAAAATAGGGTTTAAATAATTGTTCGTATTCCTCTTTGTTGCCGCCAAATGGAGGTTTATCAGTATTTAAAACATCATTAAATAATACTCCTGCTAATTTTCCATTTGGTTTTAGTAAAGAGTGAATGTGTTGTACATAATTTTTTCGTAAATCGGGATTTAAAGCACAAAAAAAGGTTTGTTCAATAATTAAATCGTAGGTGTTTGTATGTTCAAAAAAATCTTGTTGTATTAAATCGCTTTTCGGGAAATCGGGTAGGCGAGTGGCAAAATTTTGTAAAGGTTCTAAAGCATAATCTAAAACCACTACATTTTTAAATCCCAAATTATATAAATATTCTGCCTCATAGGCGTTTCCTGCACCTGGAATTAATATCCTAATGTTTTTATCGGTCAGTTGATTGATGTATTCTTTCAAAGGAGTTGAAATATTGCCAATGTCCCATGTGAAATCATTGGTTTGGTATCTATTACTCCAATATTGAGGGGATAAGTTTTGAGTCATAATTTATCTTTAAAATTAAAATAAAATATTTAACTTTCTGTTTTTAATACACAAGAGTTGCTTAAAAATCCATTTATAGCTTTTTTAAAATTAATACGGATTGAAAACCTATTAATAATAATTGCAACGCAGTATTGTATAAAATATTTTGTGTTTTTTCCGTTCAACGAATATTCAAGTTTAACACCTTTGCTGTTTAATTTAATGGTATTAAGTACCGTTTTAATTGCTGCTGCAGGATATATTATTAATGATTATTTTGATGTTAAAACAGATAAAATAA
Source organism: Bacteroidota bacterium (assembly GCA_043719555.1). Classification (GTDB taxonomy): domain Bacteria; phylum Bacteroidota; class Bacteroidia; order B-17B0; family Aurantibacillaceae; genus UBA4416. Next base: position 27,868 of record JAYSTR010000011.1, read on the forward strand.
ACAGACCAAATTCAGTAGTTGTAGATGTAATTATTAAGCGCCGGTGGGCTATGGCATTGCATATTATTTTTAATGCATTAGGATTAGTCATTGGATTTTATTTAGCTCTTAAGAGTCATAATTTAAAATTGATTTTGTTTCAGTTGATAAGCATCACATTGTTGTGGTTTTATTCAACTCATTTTAAAAAGCAGTTATTGGTTGGTAATATCGTTGTGTCAGTTTTAACAGCAGTTATCCCTGTAATGCCTGCCGTTTATGAGTATTACTTAGTTGGTGAGATTAATTTTTTTGCTAATTTTTTATTTGGCGATATTATTAATGGCATCATAAAAACAGTCATTGTATTTTCATCATTTGCATTTTTAACATCCTTTGCGCGCGAAATTTTAAAAGATATCGAAGATTACAAAGGTGATGTGGAAACTGGCTGTAAAACCATGCCGGTGGTTTGGGGAGTAATCACAAGTAAGGTTTTCACATTTTTTTTATTAGTAATAACCATTGTATTATTACTATTTGCCGAATTAAAATTTTATAAAGATCATCAAATGATCCCCGTTTATTATATTGCAGTATTATTAATTTTACCATTAATAATTTTGATATTGTTAACCATAAAAGCAAATTCTCCACAACAGTTTAAAATGGCAAGTTTATTGCTTAAATTTATTATGCTATTTGGCATCTCTTTTACATTTATTATCAAAACGTTATATGAATAATATAGAACAACACATCAAAGAATTTCCATATCAAATTATATTAGGTTCTAATTCACCTCGTCGTCATGAGCTATTAACAAGTCTTGGATTTAAATTTTTAAACAAGCCAATTAATGCAGAGGAGTCTTATCCAGTTGATTTGCTTGCAGAGGAGATTCCGTTGTTTTTAGCAGAAAAAAAAGCTGATGCTTACCAAGATGAATTAGCAGAAGATGAAATTTTAATTACAGCAGATACAATTGTTTGGTGTGATGGAAAAGCATTTAATAAACCGGCTAACTTTGTTGAAGGGAAAAAAATGCTAGAAACTTTAAGTGGTAAAATGCACGAAGTATTTACTGGAGTATGTTTAAAAAGCGGTAATAAACAAACTACTTTTTATGATGTAAGTAAAGTGTATTTTAAAAAATTAAAACCAGAAGAAATCGAATATTACTTAATTAATTATAGCCCATACGATAAAGCAGGTGGTTATGGCGTGCAAGATTGGATAGGTTATATTGGTATAGATAAAATTGAAGGTAGTTTTTATAACATTATGGGCTTACCTGTTAAAGAATTGTACGAAGAATTAATTAAATTTTAAATAATATGAAAGCAATTATAGTTTCTGTTTGTTTGTTATTTGCAACAATGGGTTTTTCGCAAGGATACGAATACTTTATTATGGAAAGTGAAGTTGATGAGTTTGATGTATTTGGTGAAAGTAGTTACGAATCAGATTTAAATATTGACGGTAATTTAAATCAGAAATTAGAAATTAGTGTTGGCGCAGAAGTTACAGCTCCTGATCAAGATGGTAATACTTTTGTGGCTAAAAATACAATTGATGCTAATATGAAAACCGCTTGGCTTACGCCAGATAACGGAAAAAATGCATTGATAGAATATGTTATTGATATTGAAGACGGTCAGTTTAATTCCGCAACTATTTACCACATTGCATTTTTTAATGGCTGGCGTAAAGATTACCAAACATGGAAAGATTACTCTCGTATAAAAAAAGTTTCATTAACAATTAACGACAGGCCTTATGCGGAAATTACTTTGGATGATACGTATAAATACCAAAAAATTGATTTAGATAAAATGAAAATTGACAAAACACGTCGTTACCGTTTTCGTTTCAGAGTAATGGAAATGTATCCTGGTAAAAAACACGAGCAGGTTGCTATTAGCGATGTTCAGTTTATAGGTAAAGCGAAGTAGTATTTAATTACTTCGCCGTTAATGTTATATACGGAATAATCATTTCTTCTAAACTTACTCCACCGTGCTGAAAGGTGTTTTTATAATACTGCACATAGTGATTGAAATTATTAGGGTAAGCAAAAAACTTATCTTCACGAGCAAAAATAAATCGGCTACTTACATTTTGCTTAGGTAAAAAAGCATCAGCAGGATTTTTTATTTCAAATACTTCCTTTGCATTATAATCTAAAGCTCTACCTTGCTTGTAACGTAAATTAGTATTCACGGTTTTATCACCAACAACCTTGGTAGGCTCCTTAACGTGCACAGTTCCATGATCGGTTGTTATTACTAATTTGGCGTTTTTTGAAGCAATAAATTTTATCATTTCAATTAACGGCGAATGCTCAAACCATGATACTGTTAAACTACGGTAGGCAGGCTCATCATCAGCTAATTCACGAATCATTTCTAATTCGGTACGTGCATGGCTAAGCATATCTACAAAATTATAAACCATGACGTTTAATTTGTTTTGCATGAGGTTACTCATATTATCGGCTAATTTTTTACCAGCTGCAAAATTGGTTATTTTGTTATAACTCATTTTCACATCCTTACCTAAACGCTTAAGTTGTGCATTTAAAAAATCTTCTTCGTGCATATTTTTTCCACCCTCGTCTTCATCATTTAACCACCATTCAGGATGACGCTTTTCCATTTCACTCGGCATAAGTCCTGAAAATAAGGCGTTACGTGCATATTGCGTTGCCGATGGTAAGATGCTGAAAAACAATTCTTCGTTATCCACCTTAAAATAATCTTGGATAATAGGTTGTATCATTTTCCATTGATCGTAACGTAAGTTATCAATCACTACTAAAAATGTGCAAGGGTTTGTATCTATATTTGTAAAGAATTTATTTTTAAGCAAAGTATGACTCATCGTTGGGGCATTGCCATCCTTACCATTTAACCAGTTAATGTAATTTTTTTCGATGAATTTAAAGAATTGTAAGTTCGCATCTTGCTTTTGCATTTTTAATACATCAAGCATTCCTTTGTCCTGAGCTTTATCCATTTCTAATTCCCAGTACACAATCTTTTTAAATACTTCTTGCCACTCTTTCCAATTTAAATTATCTGATAAAGTCATGCCAATTTGAGAAAATTCTTTACGGTATTCGGTATTTGTTTTTTCGGAAACTAAGCGTTTGTTATCTAATGTTTTTTTAAGGGATAATAATATTTGGTTTGGATTAACGGGTTTTATCAAGTAATCTGCAATTTTACTTCCAATTGCATCTTCCATAATATATTCCTCTTCGCTTTTGGTAATCATAATTACAGGCAAATCATTTTTGATTTGTTTTATTTTCGTTAGTGTTTCTAGGCCTGTTAATCCAGGCATATTCTCATCTAACAATACAGCTGATAAATTATTATTTTCCTTAACAATATCAATGGCTTCATCGCCACTACAAGCAGCAATTACTTCGTATCCTTTTGCATTTAAAAATAAAATATGCGGCTTTAATAAATCAATCTCATCATCAGCCCAAAGTATTTTTATAGTTTCCATAATTTGTTAAGTATTTTTAATTGATACGAATAGTTTAAAAAAATATTGTGTTGTAAATGGTATAGTTTGTTAAATAGCTAAAACTGCAAAGGCATTACAAGCATAAAGTCCTGCGGTTTCGGTGCGTAATCGGCTATTGCCTAAGCTAACAGCCTTGTATTTAGCATTCAGAGCTAACTCAATTTCGTCTTTACTAAAATCTCCCTCGGGGCCAATTAAAATAGTAAACGATTTATTTGGCGCTATATGTTTTGTAATAGATTCTTTATGAGTTTCATCGCAATGTGCAATTAATTTTACATCACTCGTGTTTGTTTTTAAAAATGCTTTGTAATCTTTAATAGAGTTTAATTTTGGCATAAAAGCTTGCTGACTTTGCTTCATAGCACTTTCCACTACTTTTTTAATACGATCATCTTTAACAACACTACGCTCACTATTATTGCATTTTAAAAAGGTTATTTCATCAACACCTATTTCCACAGCTTTTTCAACCATCCATTCAATACGTTCAATGTTTTTTGTGGGAGCAATGGCAATGTGTAAATAATAATTACGAGGTTTTGCAACGGTTTCTTTACTAATTAATAAAACAGCACATTGTTTTGCGTGTGCAGCTTGTATGGTGCCAATGGCTTTAGTTCCATTGCCATCAATAATTTGTATAGTATCGCCAACTTTATGACGCAATACTTTTACGCAATGCAACGATTCATCTTCATTTAAAATAGCCGCATTATTTTGTATAATTCCAAAAAAGGTGTTCACGTGTATAAGTTATAAATTTTGAGTGATAAGTTATGATTTACGAATATACGAATGATTAATGATGAAAGTATTTATTAGAATGTTTGTGTGTTTTTTATAATTTAAAATTTGTAATTTAACTTTTCAATGAATTATCTAGCACATAGTTTTCTTTCTTTTCAAAAACCCGAAATTACGATTGGTAATTTTATTGCTGATTCTATACAAGGAAATCGGTTTGACGGTTTATCAGAAGGTATTATTGATGGAATTAGATTACATCGCAAAATAGATATGTTTACAGATTCTCATCCCATTTTTTTGACAAGTAAATATAGGTTTACCAAAGATTTCGGAAAATACAATGGTGTGTTGATGGATATTTTTTATGATCATTATTTAGCTAAAAATTTTGATAAGTACTCGGATATGACGTTACAGCAGCATAGTACTTATGTTTATGATTTACTACAAAATAATTTTGATTATTTACCAGAACCTGCCAAGCGCTTTTATGGTTATATGACAGAGCGAAATGTTTTGGTTCAATATGCATCATTGCAAGGTATTGAAACTGTTTTAGAGCATCTATCGCACCGTATTAGACATCGTTATCAGTTAAATTTGGCTATGCCCATTTTAATTGAACAATATGATGATATTGAGCAGGAGTTTTTTGTGTTTTTTGATGAAATGATCGCGTTTTGCAAACAACAATCCGAGATTTTAAACTAACCATAGCTTAAAACATTAACAAACTATTTTAGGATTTATATGGCTGTATTTATTACTTTTGCGAAACATATTATTCTAAAATAATGATTACTACCGATTTAGCTATTATAGGCGCAGGCCCCGTTGGATTATTTGCCATTTTTGAAGCAGGTTTATTAAAAATGCGTTGCCATTTAATTGATTACTTACCTCAGGTTGGCGGTCAATTATCAGAAATATATCCTAAAAAACCAATTTATGATATTCCGGGATTTCCCTCTGTGCTTGCTCAGGAATTAGTAGATAATTTAATGAAGCAGGCAGAACCTTTTCATCCCACATTTACTTTAGGAGAGCGCATTGAAACATTGGAGAAACGTGGCGATAGAGATTTTATTTTAGAAACTAATATGGGAACTAAAATACACTCTAAAGTTGTTGTTATTGCTGGTGGCTTAGGTTGTTTTGAGCCACGCAAGCCGGAGTGCGAAGGATTAACAAATTTCGAAAACGGAAAAGGTATTAATTATATGATATTGGATCCTGAGCGTTACCGTGGCGAACGTATGGTAATTGCAGGTGGTGGAGATAGTGCTTTAGACTGGACCATTTTTTTAAGTGAAATTTGTTCGGAATTAACGTTAGTACACCGTAGCGAATCGTTTAGAGGCGCGCCTGATAGCGTAAACAAAGTAATGAAGTTAGCCGAAGAAGGGAAAATTAACTTATTGTTAAATACCAATTTATCAAGAGTTGATGGTGCTAATCATTTAAACTCGGTTTCGGTTATAAATACTAAAACTCAGGAAGCGCAAACGATAGAGACAGATCATTTAATTCCTTTGTTTGGATTGAGTCCAAAATTAGGGCCAATTGATAACTGGCACTTGAATATTGATAAAAATGCCATTGAAGTTAATACCGATGATTACTCAACAAACATTGAGGGAATTTATGCCATAGGCGATATTAATACCTATAAAAATAAATTAAAATTAATTTTATGTGGTTTCCACGAGGCATCGTTAATGAGCCATAGTGTATATAAATACATTAATCCAGGCGTAAAATATACCATGAAATATACGACAGTTAATGGCGTAAATGAGTTTTAATTTTTTAATGCTCTTTAAAATAAAAATCCCACTAAAATTATTTTGTGGGATTTTTTTAATATAAAAGATGTTATAGCAAATTAAAACAATCCGTTTGCCTTTTCAATAGCTGCTTGTAAGCCATCTAATTTACTACCGCCAGCTTGTGCGTAAAATGGTTGGCCACCGCCACCGCCGTTTATTTCTTTTGCTAAATCTTTAATAATAGTGCCTGCGTTTAAGTTTTTTGATTTCACTAATTCATCATCAATGATAACAGAGATACTTGGCTTGCCTTTTACTTCAGCAGCTACAATACACACACAGTTATCTATTTGATTACGAATTTCAAATAATATATTTTTTATTTCTTCAGCGCTATCAAATGATATTTTTTCAACGATCACATTAATGCCATTTTTATGTTGCACTTTAGTTAATAATTGTTGTTTAATATTTTGCGCTTTTTCTTTTAATAATAATTGTAGTTGTTTTTGTAACTCATTATTTTCTTCAACTAAATTACTTAAGCTTTTTACAACATCTTTGTTGTTTTTCAATATCACTTTTACCTCGTTAAGTAATGCTGTTTGGTTGTCAAAGTATTCTTCAGCTTTAATGGCAGTAACTGCCTCAATACGACGAATACCAGCTGCAACAGCGCCTTCTGATGTAATTTTAAAGTAACCAATTTGTCCAGTTGCCTTTACGTGTGTTCCACCACATAATTCAATGGAGTAATTTTTATCAAACTCAACTACACGAACTACATCGCCATATTTTTCACCAAATAATGCCATAGCGCCAGTTTTTTTAGCATCATCAATAGCCATTAATTGGATGTTACTTTGTATGTTTTTGCGAATTTTTGTATTCACAATTTTTTCTATTTCGTGTAATTCCTCCTCTGTGATTTTCGAAAAATGCGAAAAGTCGAAACGTAAATGTTCATCGTTTACTAAACTTCCTTTTTGTTCTACGTGTGTTCCTAATACCTGGCGTAATGCTGCGTGCAGTAAATGTGTGGCACTATGGTTATTTTCAGTATTAATACGTTTGTGTTTATCTACTTTTGCAGTAAAGATGGCCGAAATGTTTTCGGGTAATTTATCACAAAAATTAATCATCACACCATTTTCCTTTTTTGTATCAGTGATATTAATTTTTTCATTGATGTTTTCTAGTGTTCCTGCATCTCCAACTTGTCCACCACTCTCGGCATAAAACGGACTTTTATTTAATACAATTTGAAACTGCTCTTTTGTTTTTGATTTTACTTTGCGGTAACGTACGATTTGTGCATCGCATTCTAATTCGTTATAGCCAATAAAATCCGTTTCTGGTCCTTCTTCTGATTTAGAAATCACATTAACCCAGTCATCAGTATCAACAGATGTCGCAGCGCGTGAACGATCTTTTTGTTCCTGTAAATATTTATTAAAGCTCTCTTCATCAATACTCAAATCATAACCACGAGCAATCAACGACGTTAAATCTAAAGGGAAACCAAAGGTATCGTATAATTCAAAAACGATTTTTCCATCAATAACTTTTCCTGTTTTAGCCGCTGTTAAATCAATACAAACCTGATCAATACGTTTTAATCCTATTTCTAAAGTTTTATAAAAAGCAATTTCTTCTTCTTTAATTACTTTTTCAACTAATAATTTTTGAGAGTTTAACTCAGGAAATTGCTCGCCCATTTGATGCGCCAAAGTAGGGACGATACGGTACATAAAGGGTTCTTTAATATTTAACGATTGGTACCCATAACGAATAGCTCTTCGTAAAATACGACGAATAACATAACCTGCTCCTGTATTACTTGGTAACTGACCATCAGCAATACTAAATGAAATGGTACGGATATGATCCGCAATAACACGCATCGCGATGTTTATTACCAATTGTTTTTTATGATGCTCTTCATCTTCTGGTTTATAGCGTAAACCACTTAACTCTTCAATTTTATTTAATAAAGGTGTAAATACATCCGTATCATAATTCGATTGTTTGCCTTGTAACACACGAACCAAACGTTCAAATCCCATGCCTGTATCTACGTGTTGTGCTGGTAATTTCTCAAGACTTTTATCAGCCTTGCGCATAAACTCCATAAATACGTTGTTCCAAATTTCAATAACTTGAGGATCATCGTTATTTACAAGCGTTGCTCCATCAACTTTTGCGCGCTCTTCATTACTTCTTCCGTCATAATGAATTTCAGTACAAGGTCCACAAGGGCCTGTATCACCCATTTCCCAGAAATTATCTTTTTTATTTCCTTTTAAAATTCGTTTTTCATCAATGTATAATTTCCACGTGTCGTGCGCTTCTTGGTCAAATGGAACATTTTCTTCAACGCTACCTTCAAACACTGTTACATACAATCGATCTTTATCAATTTTATAAACGTCAGTTAATAATTCCCACGCCCATGCAATCGCATCTTTTTTAAAGTAGTCGCCAAAGCTCCAGTTACCAAGCATTTCAAACATAGTATGATGATAGGTGTCAACACCAACTTCTTCTAAGTCGTTATGTTTACCACTCACACGCAAACACTTTTGGGTATCGGTTACACGCGGATATTTAATAGGGGCGTTGCCTAAAAAAATATCTTTAAAAGGAGCCATCCCACTGTTGTTAAACATCAGAGTTGGATCGCCTTTTACTACCATTGGTGCTGAGGGCACTATTTGATGACCTTTTGATTTAAAAAAATCTAAAAATGTTGCGCGTACTTTATTTGATTCCATAGAGTTTTTAAGAAAGTGTGAATATAATAAAATCGACAGCAATTTAAATAACAAATTATTCACTTTTTTTTTATGTATTTTGCCATGAAAAACAAAATTTTTATTTTTGATTTTCTTGGTTAAATTTGTTTTATGATACATAGAGATATACACGCAAAAATTGAATTGGTATTAAAAGAATATCCTGTAGTTTGCTTATTAGGCCCAAGACAAGTAGGGAAAACTACTTTGGCAAAATCGTTTAACATAGTTAATAAAAAAAAAGCAGTTTATATTGATTTAGAAAAGCAATCAGATGTAAAAAAAATGGTTGATATAGAATTGTTTTTTTTAAACCATAGAGATAGTTTTGTAATTATTGATGAAGTACAATATTTACCTGAAATATTTTCGTGCTTGCGCCCTGAGGTTGATGAGAAAAGAGTAAATGGTCGATTTTTATTAACTGGCTCAGCGGCTCCAGAGTTAGTTCGTGGTGTTTCTGAAAGCTTGGCAGGACGCATTTGTTATTTAGAAATTAATCCAATATCATTAACCGAAGCCTTACATTCAAAAATAAAATTAACAACACATTGGATTAGAGGAGGTTTTCCAACGGCTTTAAACGCAAAAAAAAATGAAGTTGCTGAACGTTGGAAAGACAATTTTATTAAATCTTTTGCAGAAAGAGATTTATCTGCAATATTTGGTATTGCACTATCTAGCTCAATCATAAAAAACTTTTGGGAAATGCTAGCTGGTACACAAGGTAGTATTTGGAACGCAGCAAATTTTGGACGGTCCTTAGGTATATCAGCGCCAACAACTAATAGATATTTAGATTTGTTAGAGGGCGCATATATGGTAAGGAAACTTCCCGCCTGGTATGTAAATGCGACTAAACGCTTAGTTAAGGCCCCTAAAATTTACATTAGAGATAGCGGTATTTTACATCATTTTAATCAAATAAGTACAATTAAAGATTTGCCCGGACATATTATTACTGGTGCATCCTGGGAAGGTTATGTTATTGAAGAGATTTGCAAAAAATTGCCTTACAATATTCGCCCATTTTTTTATCGAACCCATCAAGGTGCCGAAATTGATTTAGTTTTAGTAAAAGGCTTAAAACCTATTATTGCAATAGAAATTAAATACTCTTTAACTCCCAATGTAAGTAAGGGATTTTACGAAGCATTAGATGATTTAGGTAATCCAACATCTTATGTTATAATACCATCAGGAATAAGTTATAAAACAAAACAAAACTCGAAAATTATTTCGTTTGAGGAATTTATTTTAAAAGATTTAAGAAAAATAGTTTAACCATGAAAATCGAAAATGTAAATTATGTTTTTCGTGGTTGTAATTACCCTTAATATTACTATTAATTATATTATTATTGACTCTTTATTGTTATCTTTGAAATCCAAAAAAATGTCGAAAGTAAAATATAGATTTAATACCAAATCATTAACGTACGAAAAAGTAAAAGTTACTTTTAAGGAACGGTTTTTGAAATTTTTATCCTATTTGGCTACAGGTAGCGTGTTTGCAGCTATTACCATTTTATTGGCTTATAAATTTTTGGATTCTCCAAAAGAAAAACAATTACGTCGTGAGGCTGAAGTGTTGCAATTACAGTATGATTTGTTGAACAAAAAAATGAATCAGGTGCAGTTGGTTTTGGGCGATTTGCAAGATAGAGATGATAATATTTACCGTGTTATTTTTGAAGCA
>JAYSTR010000101.1:0-11192 GCA_043719555.1 Bacteroidota bacterium
ATTTTATCGGGAAAGGTTTTTAATAAATGTCTAACGATTGTAGTTTTACCTGAACCAGAGGGTGCAGAAAATATGATAAGCTTACCTGTTTCCATAAGCAAAGGTATTGGAAATAATTTTATATGAAAATAATTTATTTCCTAAAACTAAAATTTAGATTGACGCAAAGGCTTCAATAAATCCTCTAATCCGTTTAACTTAATTTCATACATTGTATTAAGCATCATACCCAATTTACCCGCAGGAAAGCCTTTACGCTGAAACCATTCTAAATACGAAACTGGTAAATTTGCAATAATAGTTCCCTTGTATCTCCCGAAAGGCATTTTTTGATTTACTATATCGAGTAATATTTCAGGGTTAAGCATTATTTTTTCGCAGATTTTTCTTTACGTTTTTTATCCCAATAATTATATCCGAAAATAAGTATAACAATAATTGCTACTGGTATTTTCCACGATACTAAACCTTTCTCCCCAACATAACACATAAAACGTTCCCAACGGAATTTACCATCGTGTGAATTTTTAGTTAATGAACCTATAATAGATTTACCACTGATAGGATTATTTTTAGGATCCTTCATACTAAACCAAACAAATACTGGTCGGCCAACAACATGATCAAAAGGTACAACTCCCCAACTACGACTATCTGCCGAGTTATGACGATTATCTCCCATCATCCAGTAATAACCTTGTTTAAAAGTATAAGAAGTAATGGGCTGACCGTCATATAAAACCTGAGCTCCACTTGTGGTTATTTTATGATTCCCATCATCGTAAGTGCTTAACATTTTATCGTACAAACAAATATTTGATGTGTCAATTTTAACTGTCATTCCTTCTTTAGGTAAGGTAAATGGCCCAAAGTTATCATTGTTCCAAGCATAGGTACTTTTGTGAGGAAAGATACTAGGATTATACTGTCCTTTTTTATCAATGCGTTTTTTTACTTCTAATACATTAGGAATTGCTTTAATTTTTTCGGCAACATCGGCAGGCATATTCATCATATACACTGCGGTATCTTTAGAGTAAGCAATTAATCCTGCTTCAGTAACATAAATATCATGATCATCTAAAAATGCTTCGTCCATTTGATATTGAGGATTAGAAGGGTCTCCAGCTAGTGTTCCGAATAAATGAGTGTATGTTTTTACTTCATAAAAATGCTGTGCTTTTTCGGGCATAGTTTGCTTTACATCATTAATATAAATTTCGCCATCTTTAATCTCTAATTTATCGCCGGCAATACCAACACAACGTTTCACATAATGCTCACGCTTATCAACTGGTCGTCCAATTTTTTTACCATTCTTAATTGTCATTCCACCTAAATCAATTAAAAAATTAGGGTCGTTCATTTTTTCATAACCATACTCACGAACCATTTGGTAATAACTAGTGAATTGCTGTGTGCCAACGGTAATGGTATCTCCATCAGGATAATTAAACACAACTATTTCTCCATTTGTTGGTTTTGAATAACCTGGCAAACGTGTGTATGGAATTTTAATCCACTCTAAGTAAGATTTCGTTTCGGTAGTAAATGGCAATGTGTGATGCGCGAAGGGAAATGCAATTGGTGTTTGTGGAACTTTAGCGCCATAACACACTTTATTAACGAATAAAAAATCTCCAACCATTAATGATTTTTCTAAAGAGGAAGTAGGGATCGTAAAGGCCTCAAAAAAGAAACCACGAATGATAGACGCTGCAACTACTGCAAAGATAATAGGATCTGCCCAGTTTTTTATAAAAGATGATTCTGATTTGATATCAGTTGTTCCAAAAAATTTAATGTCTTTACTAAATCCTAAATAAGGTAAATACAAATAAGGCATAAACGATGCGTACACTAAATCATTCGTATTACGTTTTTTAAAGGCACGCGCTAAATGAAATCCATACACGCCATACATAATTAAATTTACACCAGGCACTATCATAATTAAGCCCCACCATTTTGGGCGATTAATAATTTTACCAGTTTCCCAAAAATTGTAAATGGGGATTAAGGCTTTCCAAGCAGGCAAACCAGCCTTTTCGAAAATTTTATATAAGCCAATAAATGATATTAGAACTAGTATTAAAAAAATGATATTTCCCATTTTGAATTATAGATTTTAAGTTTTGTAATATAGAATTTTACCGAAGAATTAAATTAAATCATTCATCGTAAAAATTCCTTTTTTATCTTTTAAAAATTCGGCAGCAATAACAGCGCCCAACGCAAAACCTTTGCGATTATGAGCTTTGTGCATAATTTCTATGTCATCAACTGCAGATTTGTATTTAATAATATGTGTGCCTGGAACTTCGCCCTCTCGCACATCTTTAATAAAAAGTGTTTCGGGTTTAGTTTCTGTAATACTCCAGTTTGTTTTTCTATCAAGTTTATCAGTAACCTGATTAGCTAATGTAATAGCCGTGCCACTTGGTTTATCTAGTTTATGAATGTGATGTATCTCTTCCATTTCCACATCATACGTATCGTACTTATTCATTAACTCAGCTAAATAACTATTTACTTTCATAAATAAATTTACACCCAAGCTAAAATTTGTTGCATGGAATAAGGCGCCGTTTTTTTGTGAACACAACGTTTCCATTTCTTTAAATGAATCGTACCAACCTGTTGTTCCAACAATAATAGGCACGTTAGCATCAAAGCATTTTTTAATATTATTGATAACTGTGTGAGGTGTACTAAATTCGATAGCAACATCAGCATTCTCTAATTCAGATTTAGAAAATGTGAGCGCGTTTGATTCGTCAACTTTTAAAACAATGGTGTGATTTCGTTGCAAGGCAATTGCTTCAATTTCTTTGCCCATTTTACCGTATCCTAATAATGCAATTTTCAATGAATTCCTTTTAAAATTTTATGCTTTAAATATATCAAAAAGTTACTTAGTAGACTTTAGTTAAGAATTGATTTAATGCTAAAAAATACTAAAACAAAAAAGGACTTAGTTTTCACTAAGTCCTTTCAGCGGAGAAATAGGGACTGCAATTAACTTTACCGTACCATTTTACACAATTCACTAAAACAAGGCAATATCTTTATAATCATACTATTTATAAGCATTAGCAAATATAATAATTAAAAATGAAATACAATATGAGCAAATAATATAAAGAAAATGTAGGCTAAATGTCGGCTTTTTTTGTATTTTTACTTCATGGCTACAATAAAATATTTAATTCAAAGCGAAAATGACAATACAAATATCTTTGTAAGATTTATAAACGGTCGAACTTTTGACTTGAAAGCTAAAACGGGACACTTCATTAATGCCGATTTATGGGACAAAAAAACTGGTTATCCTAGAACTGGTTTAAAAGATGCAATCAAAAAAGATAAATGTAATAGCATACAAATAGACTTAAACTCTCTAAAATCTAAAATTGAGAAAGCCTACAATGATGCAACCGACAAAAACACTTTAAACTCACAATGGCTAAAAGACGTTATTAACCCCAAAGCTATTAATGAAGTTCCAAATAATTTAGTTAATTACTTTGCTTTTTACGAATTACAAAAACGTAACGAGTTAACAACCGCTTCAATAGTTAAATTGAATGTAAACAAAAAATTGATTGAGAGGTTTCAAAACCACACAAAAAGAGTTTATGACATTAAAGACGTAAACGAAGACTTTAAATTGAGTTTTTATGATTTTTGCGTTTCTGAAAATTACAGTCAAAATACAATTGCAAGGGCTTTAAAGTTTATCAAAACTATTTGTTACCATGCTGAAAGCAATAATATTGAAGTATCTAAAAAATTAAGCGGTTTGCAAATCAATACTGTTAAGGTCGAAAAAATCTATTTAGATTTAAACGAAATTACTTTAATAGAAAATTGTAAGGATATAAACAAAGAACATTTGATTAATGCTAGGGACTGGCTTTTAATATCATGTGAAACGGGACAAAGAGTTTCGGACTTTTTGAGATTTACAAAGGACATGATAAGATACGAAAACAAAAAACCTTTGATTGAATTTACTCAAGTTAAGACGGGTAAAATTATGACAGTACCACTCAGTAAAAAAGTATTGGATATTTTAGAAAAAAGGGACGGTAATTTTCCATACCAAATAAGCGACCAAAAGTATAACGAACATATTAAAGATGTTTGCGAAATTGCCAAACTAAATACAGTTATAAAGGGCGGTTTACAAATTGAAAAACGCAAAGTAGTAGGTATGTACCCAAAATGGCAATTAGTTACTTCGCATATTGGTAGGCGTTCCTTTGCAACCAATAACTATGGTAAAATACCTACGGCTTTATTAATTGGGGTAACTGGACATAGCACCGAAACCATGTTTTTAGAGTACATAGGTAAAACAGATACTCAAAAAGCCATACAATTAGCAGACTATTTTTAAAAAACTATAATCATGAATAAGACAATATTAAATATACAAATTGATGAATTTTATAATAAATACGCTGATTTTGAAGTCGACACCTTTGATTTAATATTGAATGGATATTTAAAAAGACACAATTTTATTAAACTTGACAGCGAATATTTTATTAATAAAATTCAGAGTAAAATTGCACATAAACGAATAGTTAAATTCTTTTGTGATTTAATTTTAATGGGTAAAAATAGTCCTAAGGCATATCAAAAAATGATAACAAAATTAAAAGAAATTAAAGGCTCAGAAAGTTATTTTGAGAATTTGTTAATCGAAGCAAATGAACTCTTTAATAAATCTGAAAAAAGCAATTTATCATTTAATGAAATTATGGTTTCAGGCTTAATAGAAACAAATGAAGTGGCTAAAAAATATTTATATTTAAAAGATGAAATTGAAAATATTTTATTGTTAGATGACAAAACACCTTTAATTGATGTAAATCCGAAACAAACTGAAATTATTATTGCGCTTAACGAATTAGGTATATTAAATTTTTTAAGAGAAAAACACCCGCATTTAATAATGTCATCAAATAGACTAGCAAATATTATTCATTTAATAACTGGCAATCAAACAGAAAACCTTGTTTCCAATATTAACGCTATGTATAGTCCTAGTCAGAAAGCATCTAAAAACAATCCCTATAATAGTGATAAAGTAGTTAAAAAAGTAAAAGACAGATTAGATAAACAATTAAATATTATTTAATTCTATTTTAACGAATTTGGGAAAATAGACAAAGTCCCAAATATTGATTTGCAGTAAATAACAAATAAAAATTTACTGTAATGACGAATCAAACCCTTATCCACAATGTAACGCCCGAACAAATAACAAGTTTATTTAATGGCTTACAAAACCAAATCAAAGAGCTAAACGAAAAGTTTGAGCCTAAACAACCCTCGGAATTTTTAAGCCGTACCGAAGTAGCCGAACTACTTAAATGTACTTTACCCACAATTTATAATTGGGTGCAAAAAGGCGTTCTTACTTCGTATGGTATAGCTGGTAGGGTTTACTTTAAACGCTCTGAAATTGAAAATGCGTTAATATGCCTTAACAAAAAGAAAGGGGCTTGTAATGAGTAGAAAACGCACCAAAGCCCCCTTTATATCTTTAACGAATAAGCAACGTAAAGGTAAGCAATTTAAAGACCAATTAAAAAAAGTTTACATAGGATTTTTTAAAGAACCGCAAAGCATGAAAATGCTATCAATAAAATTAAAAATTGATAGGGCAAACATTTGTTGGTTTTGTGGGAAACTTAGAAAAAACAACCAACTAGGAATTGTAAAAAAGGGAATGTGTAAAGTAACCAAACGTATAGTAAACTACTATACAACAAACCCCGAATTAATCCCAATTGACAAACAAACTAAACTTTTTTAAAATGGAAAATAAATTTAATATAAACGATTTACAAAACGATACTGAAACCCTTTTAAATAATGGGAAAAGTATAATTGATATACACAAAGCAAACAGATTAAAATATAAAATTGATGTTACTGAAGACATCCCACCGCCACAAATAGCATGGAGCTTATTAAATACAAAAACTGAGGGCGAAGCCATTCTAGGTACGTTAGGCAATTTTAGTTTGATTATTGGTAAAGCAAAAAGCCGTAAATCATTTTTTATAAATATTGCATTGGCAACCTCACTAGGTAAAGATTTGCTTTTGAACCGATTTAAGGGCGATTTGCCGATAGATAAAAACGAAGTAGTGTATTTCGATACTGAACAAGGTAAGTATCATGTACAAAAGGCTGTAAGGCGAATTTGTAAACAAATAAAGGAAAGCGAGCCTAGAAATTTACATACCTACTATTTGCGAAGTTTGAAGCCTAGCGAACGATTAGAGTTTATTGAAACCGAAATTTACAGTAATGATAAAATAGGCTTTGTAGTAATCGACGGAATCAAAGATTTAGTTACTTCAATAAACGACGAAGAACAAGCCACAAACATAGCTAGTAAGCTATTAAAATGGACTGAGGAACGGAATATTCACATAGTTACCGTATTACATCAAAACAAAAGTGATACCAATGCTAGGGGACATATCGGAACTGAGTTAATTAATAAAGCTGAAACAGTCCTATCGGTAACTAAAGCGGAAACAGATAATAATATTTCAATAGTAGAACCGCAACAATGCAGAGATATTGAGCCTGAAACATTTGCATTTGAAATTAACGAATTTGGTATTCCAATAATTGCAACTGATTTTGAAATTAGAACGGAAACTAAAAAAAATAAGTTTGATGTTACTGATATGGAGGACTGTAAAAAATACAAAATATTAATAGAGGTTTATACAAAAGGTAATGAATTTAGTTATAGTGAACTGGTTATTCAGATTGGTTTAGCGTATAAACTGATGTTCAATAAAACAATTGGCAAAAATAGAATTAAAGAGATTATAACTGATTGTAAAAACAATAACTGGCTACTTCAGGATAAACGCAAAAGCCCGTATACATTAGGAAAATTTGAAAGTGAAATTGATGCAAATGATTAATCCTATCGGTTTAGCCAAACTTTATTTATTTACTCTTATCGGTTTAGTTTAAGTGTATACATACACTTATAAACTATAAACTGATAGATATTAAGGTTTAAAAGACTGGTTTAAACTGATAGAAATATTAAACCGATAGCATAAAAATAATGAATAACAATAGATATACACTTGAAAAATACAACGGTACAAAGAGCCGTTTTAATTGTCCCAACTGCAATGGCAAAAAATCCTTTACTTGTTATATTGATACTGAAACAAATGAGTATTTAAGCGACCATGTCGGACGGTGCAACAAATTAGATAAATGCAACTATCATTTTAAACCTAAACAGTTCTTTGATAATAATAGCCATTTAAAGCCTGAATATAAACCTCAGCAATGGAAACCGAAGCCACCGCCAAAACAAGTATTTACTATTCCTATTGAGCAACTAAATGCCACCTTAACCCATTATGACAATAACAACTTTGCATTAATCTTATTGGAGTTATTCGAGTATAATGTTGCCGTTAAATTATTGAAACATTATGAGATAGGGACTTCAAAAAAATGGAACGGTGCAACTATCTTTTGGCAAATAGATGCTTTTGGAATTGTAAGAACTGGCAAAGTAATGCTATACAATAAGGAAACGTATAAACGAATTAAGCAACCATACGACCATATTAGTTGGGTACAAAAAGGATTAATTAATGAAGCCACGCACGAAATAAAGCAATGTTTTTTTGGCGAACATTTGATTAATCAATTCAAAACAAAACCTATTGCAATAGTTGAAAGCGAAAAAACGGCTATCGTTTGCACTCACTTTATGCCACAATACAACTGGCTAGGAGCTGGCAATATAAATGGTTTAAGTATTGATAAGTTCAAAGTATTGAAAGGTCGCAAAGTTATTTTGTTTCCCGACCTAAACAAAGCAACTGAAATTTGGACACAAAAAGCAAATGAATTTAAAAACATTGCTGAGGTTTCAATATCTAATTATTTGGAGCGTATAGCAACCAACGAACAAAAAGCCAACGGCTTAGATTTAGCCGATTATCTTATAAATAGTGTAGGTAGTGTAGCAAATGTAGCCTAAAACAAAACATTATTTTTTTATTTTAAAATTACAAACTATGGGAAAAGGTCGGGGCAACGGTAATGCCATAACAGTTGGCGAAGCCACCAAACTAGATTTAAACTACTTATTAAAAAATAGGTACTTACAGAAAGGTAACATAGTAACTTTTAACCTATCATGGACAAACGGCGAAAATATTAGATGCGAAAGCTTTTATAGTGATACTGATATTTATGTAAGATTATTTTATACGGCTACTAATAATTTAACCAAAGAGAAAGTAAACCATGATTATAAAGTTTACATAGCAAAGAGAAAATCTAATTTAGGTATAGGCGAAGTATTGTTTTTTGTTTGTCCTGAAAGTGCTTTATATTGTCGTAAACTATTTATGTGCTATGGTTACCAAAGATTTAAACACCGATTAACTTATAATAATAGGATTTATTACAATACACAAACCAGTTCAAAGCTTCATTTAAATACTGATAGGTATTTTACAATAGATAAAAAGATTAATAAACTATACGACAAAAGAGATGCTTTAAACTACAAAGGCAAAGAAACAAAAAGACATAACCACAAAATTAAATTATTGGATAAAAGAGCCGACCTAGATATTTTAAGACAAAAAGATTTAGATAAATGGTTAAGTAATTATTTAGGGCTTAATTCTTAATAATTTAGTTATACATTTTTTTTAATTGAATTAAGTGTATTTTTAAAAAATGGAAATAAATAAAATCTCAAATATAAGTTCAAAAAAACCTAGTACCGAAGAACAGTTTTTAATAGAATTTTTTGAATTAAAAGGGTATAAATATGAATTTGAAAAATATAAACTTACTCTAAATGGTGACAGTAAAAGCTACAGAGTACCAGACTTCTATTTAAAAAGGTATAAAATATTTGTCGAATATTACGGACTTTATAACTCAACAAAGGAAATTAGAAAGGAATATGACTCTAAATCTTCTTTATACATTAAAAACAATATTCCGACAATCTTTTTATATCCCCATGAATTAGGGATAATAGAATATGTATTTCATAAAAGAATGATTAAAGTTTTGACTCTTGATAAATTTAATTTAAAACCTCAACTAATAAGATATAAATTGCTTAGATTTTTTGATAAAACTTTGGGCGGTAATTTAGCTGTTCTAATTTTTTCTTTTTTATTTATTTTAGGAATTATTAATGTAAAGACAGGTCTAGAGAAAGAATTTCTAGCAATGGTTTTAATGGGTGCAGTTATGTCTTTTATGATGTCTTTTATTTATATTGTTGTTGACTTTTGGAGATACTATATTAAAGAGAAATAATTTAATTCCTAAAGTTTTAGGTTATTGGAAAGAAAATTTATTGCTCCCCATGAAAATCCGTTCTAATAAAATCACAATTTCTTTGAAAAAACGAAGTTGAAAACAATAAACCCGGCACGCCCATAGCACTTTTTGCTGAATATTTATGTTCGATATTTATTCGGTCGTCTTTAATATAAATTTTAAAACTTTTTGGTTCGTAAGTTAATACAAACTTACAGTTACTCATAGCATCAATTCTAGTTTTTTGAATCATTGTGTTAAACTTTAAACTATCCGCATTTTTTAATATCTCACTATAATTCCATTTTTCAATAGCATAAGCAACTTTAACTATTTTGTCATCTCCATTATTAATTTTAACGCTATCAATTGCTAGATAAGGATATTGCTTTGCGTCTTTCGAGTGATTTTTTATATCACATCCAAATAATAGTATTGAAAAAATAAATATTGAAATAGAAAATTCTTTAGTCATGATAATTTAAATTTAGTAAGTGAATATAGAATAAAATAACTTAATTACTTTCTTCTTTTAGTTTTTTTATAGGCAGTTTTTTTAATTGACGCCTTTGTCCTTGTATTAATTACTTTTCTGGTATGTGTAGCGCAAACACTACATTCGCCACCTTCTTTTGCGCAATGTTTACAGCCACTACAATTTTTACAAGCATAACATGTTCCATTAGGGGAACATCTACCACCTAAACAATTATCTGACTTATTAGATATAAAGAAAACGCTCGAGGCTACTAAAATTAAAATTATAAACCATTTCATAATTTTGAGGCTATTCGTTAATCAATTAATTTAGTATTTACAACTTTGCCATTTTGAATATAAAACCAGTTGTTTTCAGTAACAATAGCCCCAAATGAGTTTGTTCCTTTATGCTTGCATCTTACAATCCAATTTTCCCCAAATTGAGTTACTTTCGACCATTCTAAAAATTCAATACTAGATGCGTCTTTTGCATTATTATTAATATAATCCTTTACAATTTTTACTGAAGCGTCTAATTCACTTTGTTCGGGTTTAGTTCCAATAGCTGTTTGCTTCATTTCTCTATTATTGAAATCATATTTACTGTCCTTACAATAACTTTCAATAGAATTAAAGTTTTTCTTTCCACTTTTTAAAAATTGAATTAAACATAGTTCTGTAACATTACTATAATCTTCGCTAATATTATTTTTCGAGAAAATACTTTTAAGTAGCAAAGTTCTCCTATTATAAACTACTTTCAAAGCCATGTCTTCATAGTTGCGGTCAGGTGGGCTCATTTGTATAAAAGAAATCTCTATAATATCACATTCTTTGTTTTTCAGTAATTTTAATAATTCAGTCATTTCAGTTTTTGAACCAATAGAGCCGTCACCATTTGTTTTAACCTTACCAATATTTGAACTACAAGTTTTTAAAGGAGGTAATTCATCAACTACTTTAGGTTTTTCAGGAATTGAAGTTTCTTTATTAGCTGTATCGTTTTCACTATTTGAACAACTAATTACAATTAAAGTAAAGAAAAGTAGTAGAATAAAGTTTTTCATGAATTTAGTTTTACTTAAATGTACCCATATTATTAGCAATTCAAAACAATAAATTAGGAGGTGCTAATTAGTACCTTTTTTTGTGCTTAAAAGTCTAGTTACATACTTAGTAGGCTACATGTCGACTAAACTGTAAAACAAAAAACCCTAAACTATTACTAGTAAAGGGTTTATGATTTTTTTCAGCGGAGAAATAGGGATTCGAACCCCAGGAACCTCACGGTTCAACAGTTTTCAAGACTGCCGCAATCGACCACTCTGCCATTTCTCCAGAGAGTGCAA
>JAYSTR010000102.1:0-11077 GCA_043719555.1 Bacteroidota bacterium
TATTACTTAGCGCATAAAGATTCCTTATTTTTAGTATATAAATCAAGAATTGATAAAGCTACATTTGACAAAATAACCCAACAAGTTCATTATGATAAGCCAAATAGATTTCCAGCAAAAAATATGTTGTTATTTCATCAAGTATCATTTGTTTTAATCTACTTTTTACCCCTACTTTTTTTATTAGCGTTTTTTATAGCATATAAAAATGACTAAAAAAAACATATACTTTGAAAACTTAGATGGACTCCGATTTTTATGTTTTCTCTCCGTATTTTTATTTCACAGTTTTCATACCGAATTAGATTTTATAAAAAACGATTCAGTTTATCATTTTATTAAACGAGATGTGTTTGGAAACGGAAATATTGGAGTTAACTTTTTTTTTGTTCTAAGTGGCTTTCTAATTACCTATTTACTTTTAGAAGAAAAAGAAACAACAGGCAACATTAGTTTGGGGAAATTTTGGATTAGACGAATATTAAGAATTTGGCCATTGTTTTATTTCTGTGTATTTTTTGGTTTCATTATTTTCCCCTTTTTAAAACAATTATTTGGTCAAACGCCTAACGAAACAGCAAACCCCATTTTTTACATTACGTTTTTAAACAATTTTGATTTTATTAGTAAAGGGTTGCCAGATGCATCAGTTTTAGGTGTATTATGGAGTGTAGCAATCGAAGAGCAATTCTATGTTGTCTGGCCAATAATTATATACCTATTCCCCACAAAAAAACTTTGGATGGTATTTATACTAATTATAACAAGTAGCTTAATCTTTAGGGCTATTTATGATTCCCCAATAATACATGAACATCATACAATATCATGTATTGGAGATATGACTACAGGTGCATTAGGAGCATGGCTAATTTATTATTCAAGCAGTTTTAAAAAAATTATTGTCAGTTTAACAAGGTTTCAGGTTATTTCAATTTATACATTATTCATTTTTATATTTTTATTTCGACAAGATTTTTTATATGCAAATCATTCAATAAGAATTTTCGAAAGACTTATTATTGCTATTATTATTATTCTAATTATTTTAGAGCAAACATATTCCGAAAAGTCATTTTTTAAATTGTCAAATTTCAAAACAATTTCATCTTTAGGGATAATTACATATGGTTTATATTGCTTACATTTTATAGGAATTTTAATTGTAACAAAAACCACAAATAAACTTTCTATAAATACTAATATATGGGAAGTACTAATATTTGAAACATTTGCATCTCTTATTGTTACAATTATTATAAGTAAAATAAGCTATCGATATTACGAATCACACTTTTTAAAATTTAAAGAGCGATTTTCAATGTTTACTAGAAATAAAATAGCGTAATACTTTTTTCGTTAGAATTTGTTTTTAGCTACATTTTGTTTTTCATATAAATAACGTAAAATAAAAATCGCACTTACAAAAAAAGGTAATTCGGGTATTCGTAATCTAACTAATGATCCGAAATTTGCAACGGTTAATCCAACCGAAAAAGCGAAGAAAATTGAAAATAACATGGAAAATAACAATAATGGATTTGTTCCAATTAATTTAAAAAAACCAAAAAATTTAAGTTTGATTAATAGAAATATGGTTAAAATTAACAAATAAGTATTCTCTAGAGATGATATTGCCATTACCACATTCCTAATATCCCATAGTCCTGGCCTAAAAATTCCTGCAAAAATAGCCGATGGAGCTTTTGCAATAACCCCTGTAACTGAAGCGTCAAAATTTCCAATATCAAATGTTTTACCTCCATAATATTCTGCTTTCATATCTTGCTGCACAATAACAGCTCTATCTAAAACTGTATCAACTTTATACAATCCTAGTGAATCTCCCATTTGATCTAAAGCATAAAAACCACCAACTGCACCTAAACCTAATAAAAATGGCGCCGCTAATAATCTAATAAATTTGTGATTTATTTTCTTAATTTGATTATTGCTTAACCATAAAATAGCCCCTGGCAGCAATGCAAAAAAGATATAGGGTTTAATAGCCAAAATAATAAATGATGACATCAATATAAAAGCAACAAACTTTAGGCTATACTCTTTTTTAATAAAGAAATGATAAAACGCATAGGTAAACCAACCAACAGCAGACAATGTAAATGTATCTTTCATTAAACCTGATCCCCAAAAAACACAAGAAGGAATAAACAAACAAGCTATGGCAAATTGTTTTTTAAGTTCCGGAAACTCACACAAAAAGGTTTGATATAATTTCCATAAACCTCCATATGTAAATGTTGCCACTAAAATAGCAGTTGTAAAATAATTATGAAAACCTAATGCTACTATGGGAATAAGCAACCGAACTACAAAAAACGAATGATGATCTTTTGCTGCATAAATTGGATATCCAGTATTTTCATTAAAAGTAAAATAATAATCTTTTGCATTTCCTAACCAACCTATCCAAAAATCATCCTCATTAGAAAAAAACAATTTACCATAGGCAGAGGCCGTTTGAAAATAGTTAGTAGTATCTCCACCTCCATAATAAAAAAAATAGACTAAGCCTAAGGATATAGATCCAATAATTCGAACAACTAAACCTGATATAAAATATTCATATTCTGGTTTATCTCTAATGTTACGTTTTGTTACAATATATCCATAAGTTAATGCGCCAATTAAATATATTGGAGGCAAAAGAATATCATATATACTTAAGAGAGGATCCACCTTTTATTACTGAATGGCATTTAATTTTTCTAAAAACAAATCTTTTTTACGGCGACTAATTTCTAACTGTGAATTGTCGCTCATGACCGCATAACCACTATCAATTTTTAAAAAACGAACTACATGATTAATGTTAATTAAATGATGATGATGTATGCGTATAAAATCACTTTCCGGTAATAAATCTTCATAGTGTTTTAAACTCGCCGATACCATTAATTTTTTATTCCCTTGTAATATAAACGTTGTATAAGATCCATCTGCCTCACAGCGTATAATATCTTTAATATTTACAACCTCGTATGCATTACCAGATGGCAATGTGATTTTTGTAAAATTATCGTCTTGCTTTTTTAAACTTTGTATCAAAAATTGTAAATTTTCCATACTATGAGCAGCATTGTTTGGCTTAGCTTTTTGCAAAAATTTATTTACCGCTGTTTTTAATTCATCAATATCTATTGGTTTTAATAAATAATCGCAAGCACTATATTTAATTGCCTTTAATGCATGTTTATCTGTAGCTGTAGTAAATATGATGTCGAATTTTAATCCTTGAACTTGTTCCAACAAATCAAATCCTGTTCCATCCGGCATACTAATATCCAAAAATATTAAATCAGGTGCATGTGTTTTAATTAACGCAACACCTTCTTCTACATTTTTACCTAAGCCTAACACTTTTATTTCCGGAAAATTAGCTTTGATTAATGCATCTAACATTTCTCTGCTTTTCTTTTCGTCTTCTATAATTAATGCCTTCATATTTATTATTTTATATATGGTATAAATACATCTACTTGTGTTCCAATTGCCACATTATTCTTATCATACAAATCTATAATATTTACGTTAAGATGCGATTGTTGTATTGAATTTAATATTTTAACACGTTCTTCGGTAATTTTCATACCAAGTGATTGATGACGTTGTTTATGAAGAGCCGTTTGAGATGCTTTGGATTTTTCTCGCCCAATCCCATCATCTTTAATGCTAATCTTAATAAAATTATTTACTAAATTAATAGATACTTCAATTTTACCGTTTTCTTCTTTGGGATTAATACCGTGTAAAATAGCATTCTCCAAATAGGGCTGAATAATCATTGGTGGAATCTCGTCATAATCCGCATCTATGGCATCATCAATAATAAAAAAATACTCAAATTTATTATCAAAACGCATACGCTCTAACTCTAAATATAATTTTATAGAGTCTAAATCTTCGTTTATAGTAACCGTAGGTTTTTCGGAATTATTTAAAATATTGCGAATTAATTTAGCAAACTTACTTAAGTATTTAACGGCTTCTTCGCCCTTATTATTTAAAATATAATGCTGAATAGAGTTTAATGAATTAAACACAAAATGCGGATTCATTTGTGCCCTTAAAGCTTTTAATTCTGCTTTTGAAATCTCCACTTTTTTATCAAAATCTGCTTTTTGTTTTTTCTGAATCTGCATTAATCTGTATTTAAATATGCTGTATACAATTAATGAAAGCAGTAAGATACTAATGGTAATAAACCACCATGTTTTATAAAAAGCTGATTTAATTCGAAAACTAAACGTTACGGGTTCAATATTCCAAATACCTTCATTATTACAGCTTTTAACTTTAAACATATATTTACCTGCTGGTAAATTATCATACCCTGCAAAATTAATAGCAGTGTTTGGACTCCAGGTTTTATCAAATCCTTCGAGTTTATAGGAGTACAAAACCTTATCAGGATTCGTTAAACAAATACCATCAAAATAAAAAGTGATTTTATTATTATCGTATGACAATACCGAACCATTCGCTAACAGCGTATCCTCGTATCCCAATTTAATTGAAGCTATGTTAGTTTGAGAAGGTGTTTGATTAGTAATAAACTGAGAGGGAGAATACTTTATTAATCCATTAACTGTGCCAAACCAAATATTATTATGATCATCTTCGTAAATGCCATGTGAGTTACACTCTACACCATTAAAGCCATCTGCTTTGTTATAAATAGTTATATCAAAATAGTTTTGTTTTAATTTTACAACATCTATTTTATTGATACCCTGATTAGTACCAGCCCAAATATATTTTTTATCATTCGTTAATTTTAAACTATACACTAACTCCGAACTTAATCCATCCTTTTCTGTAATTAGTTTAGATTGTTTTGTTTTAGGATTAAATTGCAATACACCATTTAAAGTTGCTGCATATAAAATTCCCTCAGTATCAAAATCAATATCTAATGCAGACTCTAATTCAAAATTAAAATGAGATGACTGATTCACAAATGCATTATTTTCTAATTTATATAAACCTGCTAAATAAGTTCCTGCCCAAATTGTACCATTAACATCTTCTTTAATAGTCCATACATCATAATTTTTGATGGCAGACGGTAAAACAAAATAATGTATGATAGTTTCACCATTTTTTTTCATCATTTTACACAAACCATTTTTACCACCCATCCAAATATTTTTTTTAGAGTCGAGTAAAAAGCAATTGATGTTTTTATCTTGCAAAAAAGTATTTTTTAATTTTAATTGAGCAATTTGATTGTTTTGTAATACACATACGCCTTGTGAAGTACCAAACCAAACAGAGCCATCAATCATAGGTAAAACACAAAACACTGTATTACTGGGTAATCCATTTTTAATAGAATAATTTTTAAAAAAACCTTTTTCATATTTATAAGCTCCATTATTTTCAGTTGTTACCCACAAATTTTTATTTTTATCTTGGGTAATATCATACATAAAGGCAGCTCCTAAACCTTCTTGTCTACCAAAGGTTGTAAAGCCCTTACCTCTATATTTATACAAACCACTGTGTGTGCCAATCCATAAATTTTCTTCGGCATCAACTAATAATGTAGA
The DNA here is from genome assembly GCA_043719555.1 of Bacteroidota bacterium. Lineage (GTDB taxonomy): Bacteria > Bacteroidota > Bacteroidia > B-17B0 > Aurantibacillaceae > UBA4416. The sequence goes on from JAYSTR010000102.1 coordinate 5,574, forward strand.
AATATTATTTGAGTTATTATCTATCCCAATAGTGTAATACGAAAATTCTTTATCATTAAAACTTACCAAACCATTCTTCGATCCTATCCATACATTATTCATCGCATCAATTGTAATCGCAGTTATGGCTTCATCAAGCAAACCGTTACTGACATGAAAATTTACAATTTTATTAGTAGCTACATTTAATACACTTAATCCATTTTGTGTGCCAATATAAATTTGATTAGTGGTTTTATTATAAGCTAAACTTAAAACAGAATTATCACACAAGCCATTTTCGGTAATGTATAATTGTGTTGTTTTATTTTTAATATAAAATCCATTTTCTGTTCCTATACATAGGCCAAGAGGAGTATTTAATAAGCAAGAGATTTTTCCAATTTTAAATTGATTTTCTACATAAATAGAATCATTAATCAATTTACACAAACCTTTATTTGTTCCTATCCAAACCGTATTAGATTCATTAACGCAGAGTGCATTAATGTTTTTATTTAGTAACCCGTTTTTTTCGTTACGATTACTGATTCTATTTTTAGAAATTATACTTAATCCCTCAATCGTACCAACAATAATTCGTCCATTCTTATCCTGAGTAATCGCATTTACATAGTGGTTAGCTAATCCATTTTTAGGCGAATAATTATTAAATACCTTTCCATTAAACTGACTTAAACCACCGTATCCCCCACTCCACAAATATCCCTGATTATCTTGGTACATGGCAAATATTTGCACATAAGGCAACCCGTTTTCTGCCGAATAATTTTTAAAATTATATTGTTGAGAGTAACCAATTTTAAAACACGCCAAAACCAATAAAATACAATTGGTTTTAGTTAAAAGATAAGTATGTAGACGATTAAAAAACATCAATGCTAAAATACAGATTAATTAACCGATATGCTATAACAACTTTATATCTGGTAGCTTTTAACCCATAACTGGTAATGATATATTTACAACATGAAGTTTTCTAAATTATATACCGAGTTCTTACAAAGCGAAAAAATTGCTGGTATTATTTTATTGATATGTACAGCATTATCAATAACGCTTTCAAACACAACTTTCGGTAATTATTATTTACACTTTTGGCATAGCAACTTGTTTTCGCACTCGGTAGAATTTTGGGTAAATGATGTATTAATGACTTTCTTTTTTTTAATGGTAGGCTTGGAAATTGAACGCGAAATTTATATAGGCGAAATATCAACTATCAAAAAAGCTTCCTTACCTATCATTGCTGCTATTGGCGGAATGATAGTACCAGCTATTATACATTTTACTTTTAACCATCATACCGATTATCAAAATGGTTATGCTATACCAATGGCTACTGACATTGCTTTTTCATTAGCTATCTTAGCTTTACTAGGAAATAAAGTTCCTCTATCCATTAAAATATTTTTAACAGCTTTAGCCATTATTGATGATTTGGGCGCCATTATAGTAATAGCTACTTGTTATAGCAATAACATAGAGCAACTCAGTTTATTAATTGCCATTGGAATTTTTGGAGTCATGTTAGTATTAAATCGCTTCAAAGTATACACTCTTTGGCCTTATTTACTATTAGGAAGTATTATGTGGATATTTGTTTATCAATCGGGCATACACCCAACTATTACTGGAGTTTTAGTTGCTTTTGCAATTCCATTTCAGTCGGGCGAAGAAAATTCTATCTCCTTTAAACTACAACATTTTTTACATAAACCAGTTGCGTTTATTGTATTGCCTTTGTTTGCGCTAGCAAACACTGCTATTTTATTACCTCCATCTGTTTTTTCAACAATGCTAAACTCAAATTTTGAAGGAATCGTTTTAGGTTTATTGTTAGGAAAACCCTTAGGAATATTTTTATTTTCGATGCTAGGTATAGGGCTAAAAATTTGTTCTTTCCCAAACAATATCTCTAAATTAAACTTATGGTTTATTGGCTGTTTAGCTGGCATAGGATTTACGATGTCTATTTTCATTTCTTTACTTGCATTTAATGATGATGCAATTATTTCTCAATCAAAAATTGCTATTATTATTGGTTCACTATTATCTGGAATTATTGGGTATATTGGATTAAATAAAACTTTGAAATAAATAGCTGTCATATTGACTATTAATATTTTTTCAACTATCCAGCATTTGCAATACTTTCACAAAAAAATCAATTATTTCTCGCATTAATTTTCAATAAAACCCTCCGTAATTGTCAGTTAAATTCGTTTGGTTTGGAAATTGCTATTATGGTGTAACCAACAATAAACCATAAACTCATCTAACTCACTAATAATCAACAAAAAGCAAATTATAGTTTATTAAAAATAAACTTTTTTAAACCTATAAAATTTGTACTTTCGTTAGCTTAAATTTAAATACAATTATGTTTACCTTCCTTAAAAAAATCTTCGGTACTAAATCCGAAAAAGATATTAAAGCCATCCAACCAAAAGTTGATCAAGCTCTTGAAATATATCCTACTTTAAAAAATTTATCTAACGATGAAATTCGCGCTAAAGTTTCGGCTTTAAAACAAAAAATTCAAGATGCAATTAAAGAAGAGCAAACTCAAGTTCGTGATTTAAAAAATCGTGCGGATAATGAATTGAATTTAGATTTAGAACAAAAAGAATCTATCTATAAACAAATTGATAGCATCGAAAAAGACATCACTAAAAAAATTGAAGATGTTTTACACGAAATCTTACCAGAGGCTTACGCAATTTTAAAAGACACAGCCCGTCGTTTTTCAGAGAACGAAGAATTAGAAGTTACAGCAAACGACTTTGACAAAACGCTAGCGCCACGTTATAAAAATGTGGTAATGAAAGGCGACAAAGCTATTTGGAAAAACCGTTGGGACGCTGCAGGAAATGAAGTTGTATGGAATATGATTCATTACGATGTACAATTAATTGGTGGTACAGTTTTACATGAAGGTAAAATATCAGAGATGGCAACCGGTGAGGGTAAAACGTTAGTATCTACTTTGCCTATATTTTTAAATGCTTTATCTGGTCGTGGTGTACACGTTGTAACTGTAAACAACTACTTAGCAAAACGTGATAGCGAGTGGAATGCACCGTTATTTCAATTTCACGGTTTAAGTGTTGATTGTATTGATAAACACGAACCAAATACAGAAGATCGTCGTCAGGCTTATTTAGCGGATATTACTTACGGAACAAACAATGAATTTGGTTTTGATTACTTACGTGATAATATGGCACGCGAGCCTGAAGATTTAGTGCAACGCAAACATAACTTTGCTATTGTGGATGAGGTGGATAGTGTTTTAATTGATGATGCAAGAACGCCATTAATTATTTCGGGGCCAACACCTACTGGCGATAAACACGAATTTTTAGAATTTAAACCTCGTGTCGAAAAAATATTAGCAGTTCAAAAAGCTTATGTACAGCAGTGCTTAGCTGATGCTAAACGTTTAATAGGCGAAAATAATGAGAAAGAAGCAGGTATTCCTTTATTACGTGCATTCCGTGGCTTACCAAAAAATGGCGCCATTATTAAATATTTAAGTGAGCCTGGCGTAAAAACCTTATTACAAAAAACAGAGAATTACTATATGCAAGACCAACAAAAGGAAATGCATAAAATAGATTGCGAATTATATTTTGTAATTGATGAAAAACAAAATACTGTTGACTTAACCGAAAAAGGTATTGATTTAATGACATCAAGTTCTGATGACGCTAAATTCTTTGTGATACCAAACGTTGGCGAAGAAATTGCTGATTTAGAAAAACGAGTGTTTGAAGATCCTAAAGAAAAAATAGCCCTTAAAGAAACTTTATTACGTGAGTTCAGCGTTAAGAGTGAGCGTATTCATACGGTTAATCAATTATTAAAAGCATACTCATTATTTGAAATTGATCAAGAGTACGTAATACAAGAAGGGCAAATTAAAATTGTTGATGAGCAAACGGGGCGTATTATGGAAGGTCGCCGTTATAGCGATGGCTTACACCAAGCATTAGAGGCGAAAGAAAATGTGAAAATTGAGGCAGCTACACAAACGTATGCAACTATTACTTTACAAAACTATTTCCGTATGTATAACAAGCTAGCTGGTATGACTGGTACTGCGGAAACAGAAGCACAAGAGTTTTGGGATATTTATAAATTAGATGTGGTTGTTATTCCTACTAACCGTCCTATTTCACGTAAAGATGACCAGGATTTAGTTTATAAAACAAAGCGTGAAAAATACAATGCCGTAATTGAAGAAACTGCTAAGTTAGTAGCTGCAGGTCGCCCTGTATTAATTGGTACTACAACCGTTGAGATATCTGAATTACTAAGCCGTATGCTTAAATTACGTAGCATTAAACACAATGTATTAAATGCTAAGTTACATGCTAAAGAAGCTGATATCGTTGCAGAGGCAGGACAAGCAGGAACGGTAACTATTGCAACCAATATGGCAGGTCGTGGTACCGATATTAAATTAGGTGCTGGCGTTAAAGATGCTGGAGGTTTAGCAATTATTGGTACTGAGCGTCACGAGTCTCGTCGAGTTGATAGACAGTTACGCGGTCGTGCTGGTCGTCAGGGAGATCCAGGCTCATCTCAATTCTTTGTGTCGCTAGAAGATAATTTAATGCGTTTATTTGGCAGCGAGCGTATTGCTTCGTTAATGGATAGAATGGGATTAGAAGAAGGTGAGGTAATTCAACACTCTATGATTTCTAAATCGATTGAGCGTGCTCAAAAGAAAGTAGAAGAAAATCACTTTGGTACTCGTAAGCGTTTAATTGAATATGATGATGTAATGAATGCGCAACGTGATGTTATTTACAAACGTCGTCACAATGCCTTATTTGGAGATCGTTTAAGCATTGATATCGCTAATATGATTTATGAAGTTGCAGAAAGCATTGTAACTGAATTCCACGCTTCTAAAGATTACACAGGTTTTACATTTGAGTGTATTAAAAACTTTGGTGTTGAATCTCCTTTCTCCGAAAAAGAATTTTTAACTGGTAAAGAAGATGAATTAATTCACGCTTTATTTTTAGCAGGCGAAGAACATTACAAGGTAAAATCTATCCAAATTGCTGAGATGGTTTTTCCAACAGTAAGAGATGTATATACGAACCCGAATAATAATTTCGAAAACATTGTAACGCCTTTTACAGATGGTATACGTGGTATACAAGTAATGGCCAACCTAAAAAAATCGTTCGAATCGCAAGGTAAAGAGTTAGTAACAGTTTTTGAAAAAACGGTTATTCTTGCCATGATTGATGATTCGTGGAAAGAGCATTTACGTGAGATGGACGATTTAAAACAATCGGTGCAAAATGCTGCCTTAGAGCAAAAAGATCCTTTAGTTGTTTACAAATTAGAGTCATTTAACTTATTTAGAGAAATGATTGCTAAAACAAGTAAAGACATTATTTCGTTTTTAATGAAAGGTGGTTTACCTATTGAAGATAAAAACCAAAAACAAGCCTTACCTAAAGCTCAGTTTACACAACAAG
>JAYSTR010000103.1:0-4306 GCA_043719555.1 Bacteroidota bacterium
CCAACAGCCGCTAAAATACTATCAAACGAAAACACAAAATCAATTATAATTATTTGCAAAATTATCGCATTAAAAGTTGTTTTATTAGCTTTTGCATTCCCTATTTCATCCTCATCGGTATACATTTTTTCTTGAATTTCGCTCCAGGTTTTATATAATAAAAATACACCTCCACCAAATAAAATTAGCGCTTTACCAGATACGCCATAGGCTCCAATATGGAAAAAAGCATCTTTTAATCCAGCAATCCATCCAATAAAAAATAATAATACCGTACGAACTAATAACGCCAATAGTAAACCGATGGTTCTTGCTTTAGATTGTTGATTGCGAGGCAATTTATCAACAGCAATTGAAATAAAGATGATATTATCAATACCAAGTATTATTTCTAAAATAGATAAGGTTAATAAACTAATTAGTCCGTTAACGGACAAAAGATTGGATAAATCGGCTGAGAAACTATGCATTTTTTTATATAAAGTACAAATATAAGGTCTTTTTAAAGTTTTACCTAAAAATTTATATGCTGTATTTCAATTAGTTACGATTTATTTACTACTATGTTGTGCAAGGTACTAAAATAATTACTTATCTTTGTCAAGCATAATAATGTAATAAATACAGTACTAAGTTCTTTAAAGTAATGACGAATTTTTAAACCTGCAGATTTAAAATGAGTAATAACCATCAAACTTAACTAATTAATTAGAACACGCGATTCTAAAAAATTACTTGATATGAAAAAGAACATAAATTAATAACTAAATAAAATTTAAAACCATGAAACCATTAATCTTTAAAAAAGCACTTTCGTTTTTTGCAGCAGGAATAATAATTTCTTTTTCTGCATTAGCCAATGATAATAATTTAACATCAAGTTTACCAGAAACATCAAAAGAAATAAAAAATCATATTAAGTTTCCAAATTTAATAAATACTCCAAATAATACACAACAAGAAAAAATAAACGTTGTATTTACAATAGATGAATTAGGTAAAGTAAATTTTGTAATTGCTAACACTGATAATAAGCAACTAAAACAAACGATTGAAAAACAATTTGAAAACTTAATTTTAAAACAATTAAAAGCAAACAATGCATACAGTATTCAGTTTAACTTTAAAACCATATAAGTCATGATAAATTCAGAGAATGCGAAAGCGCAGATGCGAAAAGGTGTTCTGGAACTATGTATACTTTCTATTCTTTCTCAAAAGGATGCTTATCCAACCGAAATTATTGAGAAATTAAAAGAAACAAAATTAGTAGTTGTAGAGGGAACGCTTTATCCGTTATTAACTAGATTAAAAAATACAGGATTATTAACGTATCGTTGGGAAGAAAGCACTTCGGGTCCACCACGTAAATACTATAAGCTTACAGAAATAGGCGAAACGTATTTAAAGGAACTACAAATGTCGTGGACAGATTTAGTAGAAGCCGTAAACAAAACCATTCAACAAGCTAATTAATAATATTTAAAACATAGAAATTATGAATAAGACAGTAACTATAAATATAAGTGGTATCATTTTTCACATTGAAGAAGATGCTTATGAGAAATTAAGTAAATACCTATCTACCATTAAAGGCTACTTTAGCAGAGCTGATGGCGGAAATGAAATTATGAGTGATATTGAAGCGAGAATTGCAGAAATGTTACAAGCAAAAACAAATGCAGTTAAACAAGTTGTTTTAATGGCAGACGTTGATCAAGTAATGGAAAGCATGGGTAAGCCTGAAGAATTTGCTGATGGAAATGAGGCAAATACTTCAGAAAATTCAAATGCTCAATTTAACGAATCGTATAATATATCTAACGAACCTGTTAAAAAACGTGTATACAGAGACCCAGATGACAAAGTACTAGGTGGTGTTTGTGGAGGTATTGCTCATTATTTTGGATTTGATCCAGTTTGGTTACGTATTGCAATGGCTTGTTTATTCTTTTTTGCAGGAACAGGATTTTTATTATATCTGATTTTGTGGATAGCAATTCCTGAAGCAACAACTATTGCCGAAAAGCTTGCTATGAAGGGCGAAAAAGCGGATATTAATAATATTAGCAAAGCAGTAAAGGAAGAGGCTGAACAGCTAAAAAAACGTATGGAAAAATACGGAGATGAATTTAAAAATATGGGTTCTAATAATAGAGATATACCCCGTAATGCCGTTGAAAAAATAGTGGATTTCTTAACTCAAGTTATTACCCGCATTGGTAAAGTATTATTAAAAATTATTGGTGTTTGCTTAGTTATTTTCGGTGTCATATTTTTCTTGGGGTTATTTGGTTCAGTATTCGGAATGTCTTTTTTGACCAGTAATGTAGAGGTTAAGGACTGGATAGATATGATTTTATTAGATGGGAAAGATTTTTACTTAGGGTTATTAGGTATTATTTGTTTTGCTGGCATCCCAATTATTATGATGATTTATGGTGGAATTAAATTGTTATTCAAAGTACACTATACCAATCGTTGGGTAAACTTAACAGCTGGTATATTATGGTTAGTTGGTTTTATTTTATTACTATATGTTGGATTACGCACTGCAAAAGACTTTAACCGCGAAGTAAAAGTGCGGGAAAGCATAACGGTAATACAAAATGACACCTTAATATTAAAAATGACTGATTTACCTTTAATTGCTGAAGAAATTAGCTCAGATTTATTTGATAATGAGGATGGAATTCACATTAAAAATCGCAGAAATAGAAACGAGTATATGATTGGTAAACACGATAATATTCGTTATTTATTAGGCGCAGCACAATTAAACATCATTAAATCTCAAACTGATAAAATAGAGTTAGTAATTGTAAAAGAAGCTAAAGGTGGAGAAAAACGTATTGCTACAGAGTTTGCTAAAAACATCACGTATAATGTTTCTCAAACAGATAGTTTATTAACTTTTGATAATTTATTTAAAGTAAATAATGCTGATAAATTTAGATGTCAGGATTTGAAAGTCATATTGAAATTACCTTTAAATAAAGTTGTATACCTAGATAAATCGTTAGAAGATTTTATTTACGATATCGAAAATGTATCTAATACTTACGATTCGGATATGGTAAATCGCAGATGGATAATGACTAATCAGGGCTTAAAGTGTTTAGATTGTGATGGATTAACCTCTATGAATGATAATGCTGATGATGAAGATTTAGATGATGATAAAGAAAATGTTGTTAAGATAAATTCCAATGGATTAAACGTAAATGCAAAAGATGCGCGAATAAAAATGGATAGTACAGGTATTAAAATACATTCGGAAGATGCTAACATAACTATTGATAATAATGGTGTGCACGTGAAATCTAAAAAATAATATGATTGAGTAATTAAACAATGTTTAATCATAATAAAAAAGTTACTGGGAAACCAGTAACTTTTTTTGTTTTAATAATATTTAAATAGTTTTATAAGAAGCGTCAAATAAGTTTCCAACAGTAATCAAATCAAACTGAAGTTGTAATTGTTTAGAAATTAAATGATTGCTGTAAGTTGTATTTACACAGGTTTCAATTTTTCGCTTCCAATCATTTACTGTATTATTTGTAACAAATCCATTTGTTACATTTATTACATCTAATGCAATCCCCACAGGACTTACAATAGTTGGCAAGCCACACATTAAGGCTTCTGCAATAACAACCGAAAATGTTTCATAATCTGATCCGTGAAGAAAAATATGACTTTTATTAAATTCTGTACATAACTGTTTCGAATTTAGGTTCCCTAAATATTCAATATCAAAAGCATACTTTTTTTTCTTTATTCTATCTAATTGAATACCAGTACCAACCAATACTAATTTGAATTTAGAAATACTTTTGTCGCTCACTAATTGTTCTAAAGCGTCTAAAAAATAAAAAGGATTTTTTGGTGTGGACCAATGAGCAACAGCTATAAAAGTTAAAACATAGTTTTTTGATATTGTGTTATCAAAATAAAATTGAGCAGAATCAATCACATTAGGCACAATACTGATGTTATTATTTGAAGTATATTTTTGCAGAGTATTTTTTAAAGTTTGAGATACACATGCTATTACAGTTGCATTATCCAACGTTTTTTTACCAATAAATTTATAAAAGCTATTATTAAAAAACTTATCAATTTTACTCCAATGTTCTGTTAAAACATGCTTAACTTTATATTTTTTGGATAACCAATAACCAACTATACCACAAGGAAAAATAATATTGGAATGGATAATTTCAAATTTAAAATCATTTATAATTTTATTAGAAATATGTTTACTTATAATCCAATAATGGATTGGCAATAAAACGTATAA
>JAYSTR010000104.1:0-11016 GCA_043719555.1 Bacteroidota bacterium
TGCTTTGCAAGCTTCCATAGATTGCAGATACATTTTTACTGCATCCTTATCAATCAACGGGCCTACATGATTTTTTTCATTCAGCGGGTCGCCAATGGAAAGTTGTTGGTAGGCTGAAATTAATTTCGATTTTATATTTTCATAAACTTCTTCTTGTATTATTAAACGACGGGTAGATGTACAACGCTGACCGGCAGTACCCACTGCGCCAAATACAGATCCTAAAATAGCAATATCAAAGTCTGCATCTTTTGAAATGATGATGGCATTATTACCGCCCAATTCCAATATGGCCCTGCCCAATCTTGCACCTACTGCTGCGCCAACCGCCTTTCCCATTCTTGTGGATCCGGTAGCAGACAATAAAGGAATTCTTGCATCATTACTCATCCATTCACCAACATCGCGGCCACCGATTATTAATCCACTTACACCTTCGGGTACCTTGTTTTTTATAAATACTTCTTTGATGATGTTTTGACAGGCAATGCCGCACAAAGCTGTTTTTTCGGAGGGCTTCCAGATACAAACATCACCACAAATCCACGCTAAAGCTGTGTTCCAGTTCCAAACAGCAACCGGAAAGTTAAATGCCGAAATAATACCAACAATTCCTAATGGATGCCATTGCTCATACATACGGTGACTTTCGCGCTCTGAGTGCATGGTTAAACCATATAACTGACGAGATACACCAACGGCGAAATCGCAAATATCAATCATCTCCTGAACTTCGCCTAAACCTTCCTGAAAAGATTTACCCATTTCATAAGATACTAACTTCCCTAACTCATTCTTTTTAGCGCGTAATTTTTCGCCATACTGACGAACAATTTCTCCACGCTTAGGTGCAGGAATATTACGCCATACTTTAAAAGCATCAGCTGCCACGTGTACTACCTTTTCGTAATCTTGTTCGTTAGCTACTTGTACTTTGGCAATTAATTTCCCATCAACTGGGCTATATGATTCTATTACTGCACCACTTGCAAAAAAGTTTTTACCAGTTGAGCAACCAATATTCAAATCTTTAATTCCTAATGATTTTAATACCTTATCCATTGTTTTTTGTGTTTAAAATTGAGGTGCAAATATAGGTAAAATTTGGGCAAAACTAAAGCTCGTTTTAAACAAAAACTCCTACCAAATTGATAGGAGTTTTTAGGTGTTTTATCTTGTTTTTTAGGTTAATTTAGTCTAAAATGTATCCAATCACAATGATGCTTATCATATATACATCGCTTCATATTGGTGTGAACTGATAGTTTTTCTAACCAAGATAGATGTACTTCTATAGTTTCTATTTAACTAATTAAAAGTAGAATAAAGGTTGTATCTTATTCTTTTACCAATTTCCTAGAAACAACTTTATCATTTAAATAAAACTGAATAAAATATAATCCCGGAACTAGTTCATTAAGATAAAATTCTTTTTGAGTCCCTTCCATTTTATCGGAATATACAAGCACGCCCATTGAATTAATAATTCTTACCTGGAAAGCATTCATATTAACGTTATTATCTTCTCTAGAAATTATTAACGAATCATGAAATGGATTTGGATAAATATGACTCAGTTGATTTTTTATCTTTTCATCAATATTAACTGGATTAAACATATATGAAAATGGTTGACATAATGAATCTATTCCGCAACTATTTTTCACCTTCAAACAAACTGTATATGTTCCATTTGGTATTATATCATAATAGCTTTTATTCATCATTGAAACGGAATCAACACCAGCTATACAAGTACATGTCCAATACCATTTATCTACCCAAGTCGATTTATCATTCATGCTAAATTCATTAGGAATAAAGTTTGCTACAGGCGAGATACACCCACAAGCATTATAACTTACTTCTGAAGGATTTGAAATACTTACATTTTGCATCGACGTAACATTATTAAATAAGGAATCTGCCAATACAGTATAATTGCTTAATGTAACTGGCAATGTCGTAGTAGAAAATGTTATACCTATAGTATTACAACCGCTTTGTCCGAGACTATCTGTCTTGATAAGATATATATCATCATATCCATTTGAAAAGCTTTTTGTAGATCCAGCTATAGCAATCCCTTTGTCTTCTGTTTGTTTAATTGACCTAGAGGTTTCATCATTTATCCCTCCTATTTGCTTAGCCCACTTTAACGTTCCGAGAGAATCAATTGAAGCCAAAACAATGTCTCTGGTTCCATATCCTACTGCAACTACATTATATTGTCCAACTAATAAAGACCCTTTATTCATAATTGGAATAGCATCAGACAGAAGATATTCATACTCTTCCTGACAAGACATTCCTATAATTTTAGCACCCAACCCATTTTTGTTAACCGAAATAATTCCAGAGCAATTGTTGCTGAAATTCATGGCAATCTGCACATCATTAATATTTTCGTGTAAATGTCCATAACCTACACTTGTTCTAATCGCTGGTGTATTAACAATTTTACTCCATATAAGATTAGCATTTTTACTAAAGCGGGATATGGTAATATTTTGTATTGAATTACGAGAACAACATACAATGAAACTCGAATCACTCGCAAGTTGTAATACATCCAATGCATTATCACCAACAGGTAAAATTCTTGACCATACAACATTACCAGAAGAATTGAATCTAACTAGTGCAGATTTAGTGCCAAAATATTGATAACCAAGAGCAATGTAATCACCTTCTATAGTTTGCTTAATTCCAAATATTTGAGCAAGTGCCACATGCATTTTTGACCAAATAATATTTCCTAAACTGTCAGTTTTCACTACAAATGAATAATTGTTACTAGAATAATTAATTGAACCTGAAAAGATATACCCTCCATCTGTTGTTTGCATAAAAGTATTTAGTTCCTCAGGTGGAGGAGTATTAAGTGCATAATTTTTCGACCAAATTTTATTTCCTAAGGAATCAGTTTTTAGAATATAAACTCCATCAAAACCCATAACTCCCATAACAGCATAACCTTTATCTGTAGTTTGTATAACATCTTTAACATAATCTGGCCCTGAAGTTCCAAATGTCTTTTGAAAGGTTTGAGCATGAATGTGGTTAAGAAAAAACATTAGAGCAATTAGAAAGAGTGATTTTTTCATGAGATTAGACTTTTGACAATCGCAAATTACAAAATATTACCATCAATTTGATTTTAGAAGAATGTTTTAGCTCAATATTAGATTAGTTTATAGAAATGAAAAAAAAAATTTAAATCATCAATACTATAAAATTGGATCATTCTTTTTATGGTAGCCGCCCATTTAGATGTAAAGAATATTATTTTAAGAGAAAACACTTCTACAACAAATATTTATAAACATAAAATACTTCTCATTAATATCTAGCTATTATTAAAGACTTAATATTAGGAAAAACTCTCTTGTTTCCAACTATTCCTTTCGTTCGCAATGACGAACTGAATTATAAAATAAATTACAAAACAGCAGGCAACACTTTTGCTTTACATTCGCCAAAACCAACTCTAATACCATTTTTTTGAGCAAAGCCTTTAATAATAATCGTATCGTTATCATTCACAAACTTACGCTCTGTGCCATCAGCCAACGTCATAGGTTTGGTGCCACGCCACGTTAACTCTAAAAAGCTACCGTACTCACTTGGTGTTGGCCCGCTAATGGTACCACTCGCCATCATATCACCAACATTTACATTACAACCATTTACTGTATGATGCGCTAATTGTTGCTCCATAGTCCAGTACATATATTTATAATTAGAGGTGCAAATTTTATTTTCGCTACCACCATCGGTTACTAAAAATACTTCTAAACTAATGTCAATATTTTTGTCGCCACTATACTGTAAGTATGGCAACACAGCAGGTTCCTGCACATAACCAGTAGTTCTAAAAGGTTCTAAGGCATCAAGGGTTACTATCCAAGGAGAAATGGTTGAGGCGAAATTTTTTGCTAAAAAAGGCCCTAATGGCACATACTCCCAAGCTTGTATATCGCGTGCGCTCCAATCGTTAAACAACACCATTCCAAAAATATAATCATCGGCTTTTTCGGTGCTGATACTTTCGCCCATTTGGGTTTGTTTACCAATAATAAAAGCGGTTTCAAGCTCTATATCCAATAATTTAGTCGCTCCAAAAACTGGCAACTCTACATCGGCAGGCTTTTGTTGTCCTTTAGGGCGGTGAAAGGTATGCCCGCTCACACAAATACTTGATGAACGGCCGTGGTAACCAACTGGTAAGTGTTTCCAGTTTGGTAATAAAGCATTGGCAGGGTCGCGAAACATCGTGCCTGTATTAGTAGCGTGATCTATACTACTAAAAAAATCGGTGTAATCGCCAATGCGCACTGGCAATAACATGGTTACGTCTTTTTGTTTTTTTAAGATGACTTCGCAATGCGCTTTATTTCCTTGTAACTCTGTATTATCAGCTGTAAACAACTCTGATAATCGATCGCGCAAAGCACGTGTTGTAGCTTTACCTAAACTGATATAATCATTTAAAACAGGTGCATTAAATACATTTTTATCAGTAATAATAGATGATAAATAACCCAGATTACATAACTCATATAAATCAATCACATATTCGCCAATTGCCGAACAAGCGTGATGCTTTACAGTATTTGTTGTGTAAATACCAAAGGGTAAGTTTTGTATAGAAAAATCGCAATCGGCAGAAACCGCTATCCAAGATTTTAATTGAGGATTATTAGCTTTTATCATAGACATAGAATAGAGTTAAAAAAATAAAATTTATAAATATATACGGTTAGATATTGTTATTTTTAGAGGATATAATAATACAGAAAATTATAGATTTGTTTGATGAATATTTTTATTAAGATAATAACTATACTCGCTATTTGCACTATGGATGTATCTGCCCAAAATAAAACCGATTTTGCCGTTGTGTTAAACGAAAACACAATTAATAAAGTATTTACGGCTATTGGCGAAATAAAAGGCGCCAATAACTTTCAGGTTCTAAAAATAAAAGGCACCTACAACTGGGTCATCGTAAACCCAAAAATAAACTTAATGCCCGATAGTAGTGATTTTACCTGCGATGCAAAAGTAAATGTAGGGCCATTTAACTACAAAACAGAAGTGGTTGGTAATGTGAAGATTGATTACGACCCGAAAACAAATTTAATACGTGTTAAAATAACGCGTGCTATTTTTGAATTATATACCATCATTTTTAATAAAAAAATACACATCAAAGATATACACTTAGAGGATTATTTTAAAGATCCTTTTGTATTTGAAGGCCCCAAAACATTTGCAACCAGTATGCAATTTACAATGCCCGATAGCACACAAAAAACCATATACGTGCAACCAACCGATTGTATTATGAAGGTGGTGAAACACGCCATTGTTACTGCTTGTGACATTTCGGCGAGCGACAAGCCATTTACAAAAACAATTGTACAAGGATTTCCACCCATTCAGGTTGCTGATAAACCAAAAGAAACTCCCATTAAAAATCAAACTAATTGAAAGCATTTTTAAAACATAACGGAGTTTATATAGCTATATATATAGCATTACTAACTTTTGTTGGCGGTTTACTTTTATCGTATAATAAAATAGAAATTCATAAAGCTATCAATGCCACTGTTGGAAACCCATTACTCGATACTTTTTTTAAATACGTAACCCATTTAGGCGATGGTTTATTTGCCATACTTATTGTACTCATTTTATTTTTTTATAATACTAAACAAGCTTTATACATTTTGTTATCCTACCTAAGTGCGGGTTTAGTATCGTTTATAATGAAAGAATATTTATTTCACGGATACTACAGACCCTACCCTCAATTTAACTGGTACTTACACGAAAAATTACAATTAATAAATGGCGTTGATATATTATCCAACAACTCTTACCCGAGTGGTCACGCGCTATCGGCTTTTGCTTTATTTTTTTCTTTATTGTTAATGTCAAAAAATCACACTTTAAAATTGTGTTATTTTCTATTAGCGGTAATCGCTGCTTATAGTCGTTGTTATTTATCGCAACACTGGTTGGTAGATATTTTTGCAGGATCAATTATTGGTACATTTTTCTCTATTATATTTTATAGTTTATTTTATTCTAATTCCAAATTCAATAATCTTAACGTTCCATTACGTAACCTATTTGCAAAAAACAAACAACGTGTTTAAACTATTAAATACTGATATAAAAGCCAGTGCGTTTATTGTTTTAATAAGCGCCCTATTATTTATTCCGTTTATTGGCAATATGCCTTTGTTTGATTGGGACGAAATAAATTTTGCAGAGTGCGCCCGCGAAATGTTGGTAACTAACAATTACTCAAACGTACAATTATACTACCAACCATTTTGGGAAAAACCTCCCTTGTTTATTTGGCTACAAGCTATGAGTATGAATGTGTTTGGTATTAATGAATTTGCCGCACGTTTCCCCAATGCAATTTGTGGCATAGTAACTTTATTGGTGTTATACTTTACAGGAAAAAAAATCAACGATAATAAATTTGGCTTAGTATGGGCCTTTGTATACGCAGCAACCTTACTACCTCAACTATTTTTTAAAAGCGGGATTATAGATCCTTGGTTTAATTTATTTATTTACATAGCAGTATATTATTTAATACTACACACTAATAATCCCGTTGGAAAATTTGCATACAAAACAGCCATTTTATCCGGCATTTTTTTAGGATTAGCCTTATTAACCAAAGGTCCAGCTGCCTTAATTATTGTGGGATTAACCTTAGTTGTCTTTTTTGTTTTATACCGATTTAAAAAAATATCAGAACTTAAATTTATAGCGGCATTTTTCGCTTCCTTTTTTATTGTTGGTTTAAGTTGGTTTACGATTGAGTACCTAAAAGGAAACGAACACATCATCAAAGAATTTATCGACTATCAAATTCGTTTATTAAATACAGAGGACTCAGGACATGGAGGTCCATTTATATATCATTTTGTGGTATTATTAATTGGTTGTTTTCCTGCTTCGTTATTATTCATCGTATCACACAAACGTTCGTTAAGCGATACCAGTTTTCAAAAACACACCAAGTTGTGGATGTTGAGTTTATTTTGGGTGGTGCTCATTTTATTCTCTTTTGTTGTTAAAACTAAAATTGTTCACTACTCTTCGCTTTGTTATTTTCCATTAACCTATTTAGCAACGTACACTATTTTAAAATTGCAGAGCAATGCCTTTGCTTGGAAAAGATGGTTAAACATTTCTTTCATTATTATTACTTCGTTATTAGGCATTTTATTCATTACCATAGCCTTCATCGAACAACTAAAGCCATATATTATTAAATCGAATTTAATTGATGATGCCTTTGCTGTAGAAAATTTAAAAGCCAACGTGCATTGGAATGGATTTGAATGGCTTATTGGCGTTGTATTTTTAATAGCCATTTTATATTGCTTAATGAAAATTAATAAAGGTCATAAAAAAATGATTTATGGTATTTTCCTCACAACACTTATTACAACCAATGCTTTATTATTACACATTGCGCCTAAAATTGAACAATACTCGCAACACGCAGCAATCGAATTTTACAAGGCTTGCGCAAAGCATCATTTTTTAGTGGAAACTATTTCATTTAAAAGTTACGCCTCCTTATTTTATAGCGAACTATCACACGATATTAGCAGCAACAAAAACTGCAATGAATACATTACAGCCAAAAAAAATGATTTAGAAAAAGAAGGCATTGATGCAACACGTAAGTATCCGTTATTTTATATGCAATGGTTAGCAGAAAAAGCCGAACACCAAACGATTTGCTTAGTTGCTAAATGTACGGATGAAGATTTACCACAACGTTATCCAAACTTTACAGAGTTGTATCGCAAAAACGGATTTATTTTTTTATTAAAAAAAACACACTAATATGATTATTGATTTACGAAGTGACACAGTAACGAAGCCAACCAAAGCAATGTTAGATGCTATGATGAGTGCTCCAGTTGGCGACGATGTATTTAATGAAGATCCTACGATAATAGCTTTAGAAGAAAAAACAGCTAAATTATTTGGTAAGCAAGCGGGGTTGTTTTGTCCGAGCGGTACTATGACAAATCAGATAGCTATTAAATGCCATACACAGCCAGGCGACGAATTATTGTGCGATGTTAACTCTCACATTTATAATTATGAAGGTGGTGGTATTTCATCAAACTCAGGCGTTCAGGCTAAATTATTGCAGGGCGAAAGAGGAAGAATTACCGCTGAGCAAATAGAACAAAACATTAATTTAGATTACGATTGGTTAACACACACGGCTTTGGTAAGTCTTGAAAATACAGTAAACAGAGCTGGTGGTAGTTATTATAATTTAGAAGAAATAAAAAAAATTAAGCAACTGTGTGTCGCTAAAAATTTACCCTTGCACCTAGATGGCGCCCGAATTTTTAATGCCTTAGTTGAAACAAATGATAGTGCCAGTGCCATTGGGAATGAATTTGATTCTATTTCTGTTTGTTTAAGCAAAGGATTAGGCGCTCCGGTTGGCTCTCTATTATTAGGCACCAAAGAATTTGTAAAAAAAGCGCGACGTGTACGTAAAGTATTTGGCGGTGGTATGCGCCAAGCTGGTTTTTTAGCAGCTGCTGGTATTTATGCTTTAGATAACAACATCAATCGTTTAAAAGAAGATCATCAACGTGCAAGACAAATTGAAGGGATGTTGAAAGCCTTACCCTTTGTGGAAAGCGTAATGCCTGTGGATACCAATATTCTTATTTTTAATTTAACGGATAACATATCAGGTACACAATTTGAAAAAAAATTATCCGACAATAATATTAAATGTGCCGCCTTTGGCAAACAAACCATACGTTTTGTAACTCATTTAGATTTTACGGATTATATGCTTACGCAATTAGAAACGGTATTTAAAACAAAATTTTAAAGTTCGTAGTGTCTAAATTCACCTGGTTGTAATTCATCTAAAGAGATGGTGTCTATGCGTATACGAATTAAACGTGCTACCAAATAACCAAGCGCTTTACACATACGGCGTATCTGACGGTTTTTACCTTCCTTTAAAATAATTTTAAATTCAAATTCAGAGACTTGCTGTATTTCGCAAGGCTTAGTAACACAAATTACAATATTTACGCCTTCGCTCATCGCTTTTAAGAACTCTTGAGTAATTGGTTTATTAACGGTTACTAAATATTCCTTTTCTTTTTCGTGCAGAGGCGATGATAATTTTTGAATATATTTTCCATCGTTACTTAATAACAATAATCCTTCCGATTCTTTATCCAACCTACCTGCATACCCTAAGTGCTTATCGAATGTAAATACCGTTGATAAATTAGCCTCAATCTCTTTGTTATGAGTTGTTTCTATACCGCGTGGTTTATAGAGCGCAATATAAGTATACGGTGTTTTAGCTTTTAATAATTCGTTATTGTAATAAATATCGTCGGTTTCGATAAACTCAATATTGGCATCTACCACACAATTATTAACCATTAATAATTTAGATTCGATCGCACGAATGGCTTCCTTATTGGTAAACCCTAAATTATGTACTAAATAATATTTTATATTTAACCGAAAGCTCATGTATTATAAAGGCAATAGTACAAAATTATAACATATCATTTGTTAGTTAAAAAACATTAAAAGGCTTTTATATACAAAGTTTACACTTTACTTTAGAATCAGAATTTAATCCATTACCTATATACTATTATTATGAAAAAATTTCTTGCATCAGGCATTTTTAAAGCCCTTTGGTCGGTTGGTTTAGCAGCCTTATTTTATTATGTTTGTCCGCCTTGTTTTAGCAAAACTACCGCTGCTATTGTATTAGGTATTTTAGTCATATTAGTTAATGGCTCCAAATTAATTAGTAAAGCGCCTATCCTTACTCACATTGCACGTTTTTTAGTGGGTGGTTTATTTATTTTTTCAGGATTCATCAAAGCAAATGATCCTTTAGGTTTTAGTTACAAATTAGCCGAATACTTCGAAGTATTTAAGGCCGACACTGGCTTATCTATCTTTGAAAGCTTTGCGCACATTGCCCTACCCTTAGCCATTTTATTATGTGTGAGTGAAATGGCCTTAGGCTTTATGTTATTAATTGGTTACAGACGAGATTTAACCTTGGGATTATTATTTGCTCAAATTGTATTTTTCACCTTCTTAACTTTTTATTCGGCTTGTTACAATAAAGTAACGCACTGTGGTTGCTTTGGCGATTTTTTAAAACTAAAACCTTGGGAAAGTTTCTGGAAAGACATCATTTTATTAGTACTAATTACCTTACTCTATGCAGGTAAAGAACATATTAATGAGTTACTTAATCCGATGATAACAATGTCGATAACCTTAATTGCAATCGTTTTATCATTTGCATTTCCAATTTATGCATGGCGTAATTTACCGCCTTTAGATTTTAGACCTTATGCTATTGGCATGAATATTAAAGATAATATGAAGGCTGGAGAGGGCTATAAACCTGCCGAATATGAATCGGGGTTTATATATGAAAATCTAAAATCAGGGAAGCAAGAACACTTTAATATGAAAAATTATCCTTGGCAAGATACCCTAAATTGGAAATGGGTAGCAACAGATAATGTATTAATTCATGATGCAGTTAATCCTCCAAAAATTGTCGATTTTAATATTAACTCTTTAGATGGTGTGCCAATTACCGATAGTATTTTAAACATAAAAGGTTACTCGTTTTGGTTAGTGTGTTACGATTTATCTAAAACAGAAACCGATGAAACTTTACACGCAAAAATTAATGATTTTTATAAATTAGCCAAAAATGATAACATCAATATTTTAGGTTTAGCCTCAGCAGATGCCAAACAAATAGATGATTACAAACATGCGCATCAAGCATTATATGATTTTGCAACAGCTGATCAAATAGTATTAAAAACAATGATACGCTCAAACCCAGGTTTAATGTTAATTAAAGATGGCACCGTAATTATGAACTGGCATCATAATAATTTCCCGAGCTACAGCGATGTGAAAAACAAA
>JAYSTR010000105.1:0-10991 GCA_043719555.1 Bacteroidota bacterium
CACGTTGTTTGGTGTATCTTTTATATAAAGCAGGGTCAAATTTTATAATGGCGGATGTTGCGGTAGCTACCTTAACATTACCCATTAATGCAGGCTCAAAAATAAAATAACGCAATAAGCGTTGCACTTCCGCTCTAAACTCGGGCTGATAATTTTCTTTAAACTCTATGTTCTTTACTTCGCCTTTTGATGATATAACAAAGTGAACAATGACATCTCCCTTAACGCGTTTTTTTAATAAGTTAGCTGGGTAAATCATTTGCGATTGTATCACATAATCAAAATCAGCTTTACCTCCAATAACGTGAGCAGGACTATTGAAATCGGTTTCCAAACGTTCCTCTTGCGAAAAACAAATCGACGTAATTAGTAAGAATAAACTTAAAAAAAGTTTCATTTTTTTTGTGCTTTTAAAAATCGCTGCTTACCACTCATATCAGTAATAAGCTCCGCTAAATTAAATAAATTACTCGTAGTTGCATAGTTTTTTACATCCTCGGCAAATAGTGGATTTAGCTCAAAATACAACCAACCTTTGGTTTCTAAATTGTCTTCGCAAAAATCAATAATACGTTTGTAGAAAATAATGGGATCATTGTCCTCAACAAATAAGGCTAAATGGGGTTCGTGTTCTAAAACTCTTGGTTCCATTAGTTTTGACTCTGATTGCAAAACGTAGGGGGGATTACTCACGATTATTTTATAAGGAACAATAAATGGCGAAAATGATAAAATATCATATTTAAAAAACTCCACATCTACATTATTTAACTTCGCATTTTGCACAGCAACTTTCAAAGCATCAACACTAATATCAATACCAAAAACTGTGGCATTTGACAAATGTTTTTTTAATGTAATAGGTATGCAACCCGAGCCTGTTCCAATATCAAGAATTGATGCTGGGTTATTGACACTTGCTGATTGATTTTGTTTAATAATGATATCTACTAACTCTTCGGTTTCAGGACGAGGAATTAAGGTAAATGAATTAACTTTAAATTTTAAATCGTAAAAATACGTTGTACCTAAACAATATTGCACAGGCTTACCTAGTTTTAACTCTTTAGCTAAATCATATATAATCAATACATCCGATTGATTTAAATTATCTTGTAATTTTTGTTTGATAACTGATTTATCAAAACTCAAAATTTCCTCACAAACCAACTCAAATATTGCCCACAATTCATCTTCATCATAAATGGTAGATAATTCTGCCTGATAATATTTATATAGATCGGCTAATTTATTGGTGGCAATTTTCATTTTATAGTATCAACGAATTAACAAAAATGCACTACGTAATGCGTTTTATCGACTTTAAAAATAACCTATTTTCGGTAATAAAAACCTATCTTTACAAAACAAAATGTTGGTAAAAAAAGATATAAGAGCCTTATCGGAAAATGAAATTATTGCTTTATTAAAAGATAAGGGCGAGGCTGGTTTTAGAGCAAAACAAGTTTATGAATGGTTGTGGAAAAAATCGGCACATAGCTTTGATGATATGTCTAATTTATCCAAACCATTGCGCGATTGGTTAAACGAAAATTACGTTATTAATGCTGTTGTAATTAGCGATATGCAAATTAGTGGCGACCGTACTATTAAATGCGCTATGAAGTTAGCGGATGATAATGTAGTAGAAAGCGTTTTAATTCCAACTAAAACTCGTATGACAGCATGTATCTCATCGCAAGTTGGATGCAGTTTAACGTGTAAATTTTGTGCAACTGGTAAACTAAAACGTTTACGAAATTTAAATGCAGACGAAATTTATGATCAGGTTGCTTTGGTTAAAAATTTAGCTGAAACAAAATACAATCAAGCACTTACCAATATTGTATATATGGGTATGGGCGAGCCTTTGTTAAACTATGCCGAAATGATTAAGTCTGTTGATAGAATTACATCACCAAACGGATTAGGTATGAGTCCATCACGCATTACAGTGAGTACAGCAGGTATTGCAAAAATGATTATGAAGTTAGGGGATGATAATGTGAAATTTAATTTAGCTGTGTCGTTACACGCGGCTAATGATGAAAAACGAAATCACATTATGCCCATTAATGAAACAAATACCTTAGATAGTTTAGAGGAAGCCTTAAATTATTTTTATCAAAAAACGGGTTCACGCGTTACCTTCGAATACATCGTGTTTAAAGATTTTAATGATGGACTTGAAGATGCTAGAGAGTTAGCTGATTTTTGCAAAAAAACAACTGCTAAAGTTAATATCATCGAGTACAACCCTATTGAAGATGGTGAATTTAAGCAAACTACTCCTGAGCGTTTAGATGCTTTTACGGGATTATTAGAACGCAATGGTATTATTGTAAATGTACGTCGTAGCAGAGGTAAAGATATTGATGCTGCTTGCGGGCAACTAGTCAACAAAAATAAAACTGCAAATCAAGTTTTTAAATAACATTTTTTTGAAACGTATTTTAAACCATAAACAAACTATTAAGGAATGGATTAAAGCTGCTTCCATAACGTTTTTTATTGTATTATTTATACGCGCATTTTGTTTTGAGATTACAACCGTGAGTTCGCCCTCAATGGAAAAAGAATTACTAACGGGCGATTATTTAATTATCAATAAATTATCCTACGGCCCTCGTATACCTAATACCATTTTAAGTTTACCTTTTGCTAATCAAAAATGGTTTTCAACTTTAATCACTTTACCCTATTTGCGTTTGTTTGGTAGCCCTGATATAGAAAGGAACGATGTAGTTGTTTTTAATTTCCCACAGGATACTGCCTACCCAATTGATCATAGAACTTATTTTGTAAAACGTTGTGTTGCTTTACCAGGCGATTCGTTAAAAATAATTGATGGAAAAATTTTCATTAATAATACTCTAACTGATAGCGGCTTATTTACACAATACAATTATCATATAAAATCAGATACAATATTAGATTCATTATTTATTGCGAAATATCATTTAACGGAAGGAGGCAAAATATCTGACAATAATGATTATTCTTTTTCCTTAACACAAGCCATAGTTGACACGTTAAAAAGTAAACCGTTTATTTCTATAGTAGAAAAAAATAACGAAAAAAAAGAACTGTGGGATGAATTTGTTTTTCCATTTAACCAACATTATAAATGGAATGTAGATAATTATGGAGCTTTAAAAATTCCTTCAAAAGGCGATACTATAAAATTAGATTCTACTAATTTATGTTTGTATGAACAAATTATTGGGTTACATGAACACAATACATTATCAATTAAAAATGATTCTATATTTATCAATAATACGTTTACAACTCAATACATCATTAAACAAAATTATTATTTTATGATGGGTGATAATCGTCATAACTCTCAGGATAGTCGCCATTGGGGTTTTGTACCTGAAGATCATATTATTGGAAAAGCTACACGAATTATTTATTCGAAAGATATTATGAATAATAATCGCATTCGTTGGGATCGTTTTTTTAATTCAGTTAAATAAAACGAATGAATTCTACTGTATTATTATCAACTGCTTATTTACCAAACTTACAGTATTTAAATGCTGTAATTAATGCTAATAATATCCTTTTAGAGCATCACGAAAATTTCATTAAACAAACCTATCGTAACAGATGCGATATAGTTACGGCAAACGGAAAGCTATCATTAACTATTCCTTTAGTAAAACAAAGTGATAAAGAATTAATTAGCGACAAAAAAATATCTTATTCCGAAAATTGGCAACAACAGCATTGGCGCACTATTACAAGTGCATATAATGGGTCTCCTTATTTTGAGTTTTTTGAAGATGACTTAAAACCGTTTTACGAAAACAAATTCGAATACTTAAGTGAGTACAATTACAAACTATTGCAATGCATTTTACATATCCTTCGTGTAAAAAAGGAAATTGCATTCACTAAGGGGTTTGAAATACATCCAACAAATAGTATAGACCTACGTGCTATTTCA
Organism: Bacteroidota bacterium; assembly: GCA_043719555.1. GTDB lineage: Bacteria > Bacteroidota > Bacteroidia > B-17B0 > Aurantibacillaceae > UBA4416. The sequence goes on from JAYSTR010000105.1 coordinate 3,956, forward strand.
TTAATCAAACATCAACCTGATTTTACAACTAGTACATATTATCAATTGTTTTCTGAGAAATATGGTTTTATACAAAACGTCAGTTGCCTTGACGCGCTGTTTAATATAGGCCTAAGAACATTAGAGTTATTTAATACTAATGTTTAATAATAGGTGTGATTAATAAAAGTTCTCGACTACGCACGAAGTGACAACCATACTTTATTTATCACAAAGTAATTTATATTAACTGTCAGTTCGAGTGTATTCTAAAACAATAGAATTATAGAATATTAATTAATCGCTTTTCCTAAAAAGTCTAACATAATTAATTCTTCCAGCGTATAACGTTTACCATCAACAAATGCCACAATCCATGCATCTTTCTGGCCTTTAGCTATGATTTGTTGACGAGCAATCTCAGCATCTTTTAACGTACTAAATTCTAATTGAGTAAAACGTGTAATGCCATCTGGATAATCTTTAACAGATGCTTCTCCAAATTTTTTCAAGAAATCATATTTATAATTTTCAGGATGACGGTACGCCGCAATTTGCACTTTAAACATCATACCTTGAGAGCAGTGAGTTCCAGCCAAGCTTAAAAGCTTTTTATAATTCTCAATATCATTTAATGATTTACCTTTTAAATCAGCGAAGCTAGGTAAGGGTAATGTATCACATGGAGTAGGAGTTGTTACCACAGGTGTTTCATCAACAGCAACAGGAGCTTTTACCTTCGGTGTTTTTGGTGCCTTTTCTACTTTAGGTTTTTTAACTGGTTCGTTTGTTACTACATCATTCTTAAATTTATCAGTAGCAACTTCACCTTTTGCTAAACTATCTAATATAGATTTCATACTTCGTGTAGCCATTTTATTATTATAACCCGGCGAGTACACATAAAAATCTTTATTAATCTCCACAAACTTCGTAAGATTTTCAATATCTAATTCTTCTTCAATTGGCTCAAAGCCTGGTACCGCTACTGTAATATGAATTTTATATCCATTACCTGGCGCTAGGGCCATTAAAAATTTTCCTGTTTTTGAGTTTGAATAATATGGGCCTATTGCTTCACCAGTTGCTTTTTTAGTAACGGTTAATTTAGCTTCAATTGGTTTATCATCAGCAAAAATTCGTCCTTTTAATAATGCTAAAATTGGTTTATCACCAAATACACCTGGCTCAACCATATAAATATCTGCATTTCCCAAACCGCCAGAGCCGCCACGGTTAGAAGAAAAATAACCACGCTCACCTTTGGCATTAATTACATAATATCTATCGTCTTCGGTTGTATTTAATGGAATACCCATACTCATAGGCGCTAACCAATTATTTTCTTGTTTTATAGTATACATAATATCATATCCACCAATACTCTGATGACCTTCTGAACTAAAGAACAAGGTGATGCCATCTGGGTGAATAAAAGGAGCATCTTCATTATAAGGCGTATTAATTGTTGGCCCTAAATTTACCGCAGGTGCCCAGTCGCCATTAATGTTTTCTGATATATATAAATCTCTACCACCTAAGCCACCTGCACGTTCTGAAGCGAAATATAAAAACCGACCATCTGATGATATCGAGCAACTTCCTTCCCATTCTTCTGTATTGATATTACTGTTTAAGGCTATTGGTTTCGACCATTCATCTCCTGTTAACTTACTCACATAAATATCACCTTTATCTTTATTTGTACTAGCAAATGTAAATAGCGTTGTTCCATCTGGTGATAATCCTATAGGAGCATCATTACCTTTGGTATTAATATTACTACCAATACTTACACCAGCTGAATAGGTAGAATCGGTAGCTTTTTTCGCTATGTAGATATCCTCGTGATAGTAACCTTCTTCAGCATCTGGTTTTAAATCATCGTTTACTTTACCGCCAGTTGTGTTTTTTCCAACGTAAGTATAAATTAAAATTGACTCATCAGCAGAGATAACAGGAACATACTCACTTTCACTAGTATTTAATGGAGCTCCAATGTTTTTAATATCTGCAATAACTTTTTTAGACATTAACTCTTTACCGTTTTTACAATTTTTTACGCCAAGCTTTGCATCATTAATAAAAGCGATATCTTCTTCAGTTAATTTTTCTTTTTTGGATTTTTCTGATATATATGCTTCGTATGATGAAATTGCTTCGTCAAATTTATAATTAGTGTGGTATGCTTTAGCCAAATAATAATCAACATCTGCGGATTTATCGATGCGTTTAATATCTTCAAAGATTTCAATTGAACGTAGTTTTTTTTCTGGATAGTTTAATGAACTATAGCCCAATCTGAATTTATATTCGAAATTTTTTGGTGATTCGGTGTATAATTTGTCATATAATTCATACGCTTTCTTATAATCTTTAGCGTCAAAAGCATAAGCAGCTTCATCTTTAAGGTTTTGAGAGAATGTGTAATTTGCTGTAAATACAAATGATAGAACAAAAAATAATTTAAAAAATTTCATATACAATAAGGTTTAGTTTATAATAAAAACTACATTAACCAAAATTGACTTATTTTTTTAACAATTTTACATTGTAAATAATTGATTATTAACAACTGATAGTTAAAACACAAAAGCTCGGATAAATTATCCGAGCTTTTGTGATATTTAAAAGTTATTTAAAATTATTTACCTGCTGGTTTTGGTTTTGCACCCCCATTATTTGTAGATTTTGTGCCACCAGTAGCGCCTGGAATTGTTGCAGCTGGCATAGTTTCTAATTTCTTTTTCACTAATTGCAAAATGTCATCAGCTGGTTCTGTATATAAAACATTTCCTGAACTTGTATCTAATACATATTTATAGCTGTTTTCTTTTGCAACCATTTCAATTGCTTTTTTTGCTTTGTCATAAATTGGACGAGATAACTCGCCGTATTTACGCTGGTAATCTTGCTGTGCAGAAGCTTTAAAATCTTCAATACGTTTATTTAAATCTTGTAATTCTTTTTCTTTAGCTTGTTTTACTAAATCTGGTTGCGTTTGACCATTTTGCATATAATCATTATACTTAGTTTGCAATTCTGTTTCCATAGTTGCAACTTGTCCTTCTAGTTCTTTTAAATATTTTTGTGCTGTTTCTTGAGCTGTTTTACTTTCAGGCATAATAGATACTAAAGAATCTAAACTTAAATGCGCTATTTTTTGTGCTGATACACTTGTTACCGTTCCTAAAGACAATGCTACGATTGCAATTGATTTTACTAAATTTTTCATTTTTTTGTTTGTATTATTTATTGTTACTGATTATTATTATTTTTTATTGTACCCCATAAAAGTTAAGACATCTTCACTTTTATCATATTTACTATTAGAGTATAATAAGGACACTTGCCCTGCTTTATCAAAAATAAATGCTAAGCCGCTACGTTCTGCTACTTGTTTAACGGCATTGTAAACTTTATCCTGAATTGGTTTAACTAACTCCATACGTTTTTTAAACAACTCTCCATCAACACCAAAACGACTTTTTTGTAATTCTTTTACTTCTTTCTCCTTGTTTATGATTTCATTCTCACGTTTCTTTTTCATGTCGTCCGTTAATAAAACAGATTCTGCTTGGTAGATTTTATACAACTTATCTATTTCAGCATATTTTAATTCAATTTCTTTTTGCCAATCTATGGATGTTTTATCCAACTCAGCTTGTGCAGCTTTATACTCCGGAATCTGACCTAAAATATAATCTGTATCCACATATCCTGTTTTTTGCGCAAAGGTAAATCCAGTTAATGTAACTATTGAGATGATGGTTAAAATTATTTTTTTCATTCTGTTTAAAATTTATTTTATACTATTAAATCATAACGTGTGCCAAGATAATTATATTTTATGAATTAACATTTTTTGCGTTTTATAATTCCCCTAATTGAGCGCCTAAAGTAAAATGGAATTCGCCTTTTCCCGTTCCTGCATTAGGGCTACCAGGTGTTTTATCAAAGCCCCATCCATAATCTAAACCTAATAATCCAAACATTGGTAAGAACACGCGTAAGCCAATACCTGCGCTTCTCTTAACTTGAAAAGGATTAAAATCTTTGTATCTCGACCATGTATTTCCTGCTTCAGCAAATCCTAAAACAAAAATAGTGGCTTGTGGATTTAAGGATATTGGATAACGTAACTCCATTGTATAACGAGCACAAACAGGATCACCACTTGATGATGACAATGAATTATCTTGATATCCACGTAAAGCAATAATTTCACGCGATACAAAGTTTTGGAATCCACTTAAGCCACTACCGCCCATGTAATAACGCTCGAATGGCGACACGCCCACTTTTTTATTATATGTTCCTAAAATACCGTAACCTATTTTTGTTCTTAGTACTAAATTACGCGCTTCTTTTCCTTCGCCAGCAGCTCGCTTATTGGTTAATTGTGTGTACCACTCGGCTGTAAATTTATATTTTTGATATTCGATAAATTTATAACGTTGCGCAATTGTTGCAGTTTCATAATTTAAATTATTGAACATAGAATATGGTGGCGTATACTGCGCTAAGAAGGAGAAATTAGATCCGTTTTTAGGAAAGATTGGCGCATCAATGCTATTACGTGTTAAGTGTAACTTAACATTAAAATCGTTAGCGTAACCATTAGTTAAAACAAACACACCAGCATAATTTTTCAAATCGTAGTAGTTGTAGCTTGCATCTGTATATAGTGAAAAGAAGTCGTCTGGTTTTTTTAAACGTTTGCCAAAACCTACCGATGTACCAATAATAGACATAGAACTACGATTAACATTGGTAATTTTTGATCCATCATCTGCCTTGGTGTATTTTTTTAACCCATTAGAAAATACTGAGTAAAATAAACTTACACTTAATGAGTTTGGTTTTTTGCCACCTAACCATGGTTCAGTGAAAGATAAATTATAGGATTGATAAAATAATCCGTTTGTTTGAGCACGAATGCTAAATTTTTGTCCATCGCCAGTAGGCAAAGGACTCCATGATGATGGTTTAAAAATATTTCGTGCTGAAAAATTATTAAAAGATAAGCCAAGTGTACCAACCACACGGCCACCGCCCCAACCACCAGACAATTCAACCTGATCAGAAGGTTTTTCTTCTACCTTATATTCTATATCAACAGTTCCATCTGCAGGATTTGGAGTAGGTGTAACACCTAATTTTTCTGGATCAAAATACCCTAACTGACTTAATTCACGTTGTGTACGAATAATATCCGAACGACGGAATAATTGACCTGGTCGTGTTCTAATTTCGCGATAAATAACATGATCATTTGTTTTTGTATTCCCTAAAACAGTTACCTTATTAATTGTAGCTTGTTTTCCTTCATACATATGAATATCTATGTCAATAGTATCGTTATGAACATTTACTTCTTGTGGCTGAAGATTAAAAAACAAATAACCGTCATCCATATATAGCGATGATACATCGTAACCATTTGGATTCATGTTTAGTTTTTGATCTAGATGTGACTGGTCAAATATTTCTCCTTTTTTAATATTTAAAATAGTGTCTAATTGTCCACTACGATATTTAGCATTACCGAACCATTTAATGTTGCCAAAATAATATTTATGCCCTTCATCAATAGTAACATCAACATTAACTCTATTTTTACTTACAAAATATACGGTATCTTTTATGATACTCGCATCACGATATCCTTTGCTATTGTATTTTTCTATTACAGCTGGTAAATCTTTTTCTAAATTATCTTCGAGGTATTTTCCTGAGTTCCAAAACGTGTAAAATCTATAAGGCTTACTATCCTTCATTTTACGGCGAATTTTACCAGTGCTTACAACTGTATTGCCATAAATATTTAAATTTTGGATACGTACTTTTTTACCTTTTATTACATCAATAAAAACAGTAACATGTGGTGTTTTTGCTGTTTTATCATCTTGAGTTGTGATTACAACTTCAGTATTATAAAATCCCTTGTTTACATAAAAATCTTTAACGATGTTTTTAATATATCCTAAGTAATAATCAGTCACTACTTTTTCGCGAATAAATCGAATTTTACTACGAATATCATCAGCATCATTTTTTTTAACCCCACCCTTAAAGCTAAATTTAGATAAACGAGGTTTTTCTAAAACTTCAATCTTTAAAAACGCTTCATTACCTATGGTTTTAACCAAATAAATTTTAACGTCTTCAAATAACCCCTGCTTCCACAACGTTTTAATTGCTTCAGAAATTTTATCTCCAGGGATTTGAATTTTATCTCCTGCTGTTAAACCAGATAATAATCGAACTATATTTTTATCGGTATACATCGAACACTCAACTTCAATTGCTGCTAAAGTAAACTCCTTTGGTTTAGCCCAATCGATAGAATTTGTAGAAGCACCATCTAATAAAACTTGTGCGTTACTAAAACCACAAAATGATAAAAAAAGAATTAATAAACTATATTTTAAAAATGTCATTAAGTAGGGTTAAGTTAGTTGCTCGCTTGTTTTGCCAAAACGACGCTCACGATTCTGATAATTTATAATTGAAGCGAATAACTCTTCCTTTCTGAATTCAGGCCACAAAGTATCTGTAAAATAAAATTCGGCGTAAGCAAGTTGCCACAGTAAAAAATTGCTAATGCGATGTTCGCCACTAGTGCGGATCATCAATTCGGGATCAGGGAAATTTTTAGTACACAGTTGGTTAGAAAAATAGTTGTCGGTAATAGCATCTATTTCTAACTCACCTGATTTAACATCAGTTGCTATTTGTTTAACAGCATTTAATATTTCCCATTTAGCCGAATAACTTAATGCCAAAATTAAGGTTAGCCCTATATTGTTTTTTGTAGTATTAATTGATTCGTTTAGCTCTTGTAAACAAGCAGGAGGTAAACTATTTAAATTACCAATTGCTTGTAACCGCACATTTTTTTTATGTAATTTTTCAGTTTCCATGCTAATGGTTGCAACCAGAAGTTCCATTAAGGCGTCAACCTCTTCTTGAGGGCGATTCCAGTTTTCGGTGCTAAAAGCATATAAAGTTAAAAACTTAACGCCTACTTCGCCACAAGCCTCTACAACTTCGC
>JAYSTR010000106.1:0-10929 GCA_043719555.1 Bacteroidota bacterium
TGCAATGACGGCTTACATTACAACTTATGATAAAGTTGGCCAAAATTTAGGTGATGTATTTAAAACTATGAATGGTGGTGCGACTTGGAATAGCGTTAAAGCTGTAACTATGTTTACTAATGCAGCATCTTTTGCCAACATTACTTGTTTTACAGATCCTATGAACGGTATTACAATGGGTGATCCAATTGGAGGAGAATTTGAGATTTATCAAACAAACGATGGAGCTGCAACTTGGACAATGGTGCCCGCTGCAAATATACCAAACCCTCTTTCAGGAGAGTATGGTTTAGTGGATGTATATACAAAATTAGGTACTCATATTTGGTTTGGAACTAACAAAGGTCGTGTGTATCATTCAACTGATGCTGGTACAACTTGGACTGTTGGAACAGCTATGCCTTTAGCAGCGCAAGGAGTGTCTCGTATTGCATTTACAGATCCATTAAATGGATTAGGTATTGGATATAAAGGAACACAGGCAGCGCCAGTTTTTGCTTTATACAAAACAGTAAATGGTGGAAATACTTGGACTGCCATTACAAATACAGTAAATGTTGGCAAGAGTGATATTTGCTCAATACCTGGAACATCGATGTTTGCATCATGTGGTGCAGCAACAGGAAATAATATTTTATCTTATACTAGCGATCAAGGAACTACATGGACAGACTGGGGAAGTACAGGAATTCAGTATTTAAAAATTGATTTCGTAGATAATTTAAATGGTTGGGCTGGTACATTTTCTGATCAAGCAGATTTTACAATTGGTGGTATGTATAAATACTCTGGTTTAGCTACAAGCTTAAAACCAATTGCTGAAATTGCTAAGGTTGATTTAATGCCAAATCCATCTAATGGAATTGTAAACTTTACTTTGCCAGTAGCTAAAGGTGGTTTAACAATTGAAGTGATTGATGCGTTAGGAAAAATTGTTTATTCAGAAAATGCAACTTCAACAACTGTTGGAGAAACTAAACAATTAAACTTAGAGGCTTTACCAAAAGGAATTTATACTGTAAGTATTAAAACTGCTTCTGAAAAATCGTTTGCTAAAATTGTATTACAATAAGTAATTTGTTTTTATAAAAATGAAAAAGGCTGTCATTTGATGACAGCTTTTTTTTTGTTTTATTTTATAGAACGTGTACTTTATATTCTTTTGTCAGTTCGAGTGTTTTACACACAATGGTGGGAAGGAGGTCAAAACGGCAAGGAGGTGCGTAAGCATTTGCAAAGAAGCATCGTTTTGACTTGTTCCGATAGCTATCGGGATTTTGTTTCTTTTTCTTCAAAGGAAAAAGAAGATACAGGAAAAATATTATAGCAATCTAATGCTTTACTTGAGATTGCGTCACTTTGTTCGCAATGACGAACGATTATTTTTTAATCACCCCAGCTTTTTCAGCCGGATAGCTATTAAAAGTGCCCATAGCCTTTGCAACAACAATGTTATTACGGTTAGTACAAACAATATCTCCACTGGTTACAATTAATCGTTTGCCTTGTTGCTCCACTTTGCCAATACCCAATAACACATCGTGTAATAGAGCAGGGGCAAGGTAATTGATTTTAAATTCGATAGTAGATACAGCCAAATTATCTTTTTCAACAGCAGATAAAGCCGCTACTCCCAACACACCATCCATTAAAGCAGCAATAACACCACCATGTGCAGCTATCGATGTAGCTAAATGTTGCTCTGTAATTTTCATAGTATAATGTACTACTCCAGGAGAGATGACTTTAAAATCCATGCCTAAAAATTTCCCGAAAACGTTGGTGCTAATATAATGTTCTATGATGGTCATAATTTTTGTAGTTTTAAACGAATAAATAATTTATACTTTTTAAAATCAATTGATCATAATCGTATAAAAAAAATGCCCTAATCTGTTACCAAATTAGGGCCTTTAATTAATATAATATAATTAAGCTTCTTGAGCAACCTTTGGAGCTGCTGCCATAATTTCCTCATTAGCTGCAGATGCATATTGATCAAAGTTTTTCACAAATTGCTCTGCTAAGTTTTTAGCTTTTGTATCATAAGCTGTTTTATCAGCCCAAGAGTTACGAGGATCTAAAATCTCAGTAGGTACATCTTTACAAACTTTAGGGAATTTTAATCCAAAGAAATTAGTTGTTCCCATTTCTGCTTTATCTAACTCACCATTTAATGCAGCTGTAATTAAAGAACGTGTGTAAGATAATTTAATTCGATTACCTACACCGTAGCTTCCGCCAACCCATCCAGTATTTAATAACCAAACGTTTACATTGTGTTTTTTTAATTTTTCGCCTAATAACTCAGCATATTTTGTAGGGTGTAAAGGTAAAAACGCTTTACCAAAACAAGCAGAGAAAGTTGTTGTAGGTTCAGTAATACCCATTTCTGTACCAGCCACTTTAGCTGTGTAACCAGAAATAAAGTTATACATTGCTTGGCCAGTTGTTAACTTAGAGATTGGAGGTAATACACCAAATGCATCGCAAGTTAAAAAGAAAATGTTTTTGGGAATATCTCCAACTGCAGGAGTTACAGCGTTATCAATAAAATTAGCTGGGTAACTCACACGAGTATTTTCTGTACGAGAAATATCAGCGTAGTTTACAGTTGTTGTACCTTCAAAGTAATTAATGTTCTCTAATAATGAACCAAATTTAATAGCATTAAAAATTTGTGGTTCTTTTTCAGCAGTTAAGTCAACACATTTAGCATAACAACCACCTTCAAAGTTAAATACTGATTTATCAGCCCAACCGTGCTCATCATCACCAATTAATTTACGTGTAGGATCTGCTGATAATGTTGTTTTACCAGTACCAGATAAACCAAAGAAAATAGCAGTATCGCCATCTTTACCAATGTTTGCCGAACAATGCATTGATAATACTTTTTTCTCGTGAGGTAAAATGTAGTTTAATACCGCAAAAATTGATTTTTTAATTTCGCCAGTATATGCTGTTCCACCAATTAAAATGGTTTTTTTAGTGAAATTGATAATAGCGAAGTTATGTTGACGAGTACCGTCAATTTTAGGATCTGCTTTAAAATCAGGAGCGTTAATAATAGTCCACTCGTGTTTAAAGGTTTTAATTTCTTCAGCAGTAGGACGTAAAAATAAGTTCGATGCAAATAAGTTAGCCCATGGCGTTTCAGTTACTACACGAATATTAATACGGAAAGATGGATCAGCACACGCATAAGCATCACGAACCCAAACTTCTTTACCGGCTAAATAAGCTGTCATACGGTTTTGTAAAGCATCAAATTTATCCGATTCAAAACGATTGTTTACATCGCCCCACCAAACGCTATCTTTGGTATTTTCGTCGTAAACAACAAATTTATCTTTAGGAGAACGGCCAGTAAACTCGCCTGTATCAATCGCTAAAGCGCCAACATCAGTTAAAACGCCTTGTCCGCGTACAATAGTTTCTTCAATTAGTTCTGATGGATGAAGATTCCAATAAGCCATTTCTACATTAGCAAGGCCTAATTGGGCAACAGAAGCATCTTGTGCTTTAAATCCAATTTCGTTCATTTTATAAAGAGTTTAGTTTTATAGTTAGGGTGCAAAAATACGAAAAAAATCGAGCCGTTTATGACTCGATTTTCCACAATATTAAGATGAAAACTTGTTTTTTGTTGATAAACTTACATTCCACTACCAAAATGGCTCATACTTTCCCGAACCATTGGGTTTACAGATAAAACAGGAATATTACTTAAATCAACTATTTTTTGCGCCAATGTTCCACTGAACATTTCAGTTAATCCCACATCTTTTTTATTCATTTGAATAATTAAGTCACAATCATTCTTATTAGCGTATTCTATAATAGTTTCAGCTATCATCGTACTAGGAATGGATTTATTAGTACAATTAACACCTTTATCTTTTATGAATTTTTTTACTTGATGTAAATAGGGTAATAATTCGTTTTCAGCTTTTTCGTCACTCGGATGGAAAACAGAAACAATACGAATATCAGCATTATAATACTTTGCAACCTGAACTGCCATTCCAACTTTTTCACGGCTTTCAGGGCTCGCATCAAATGGCATAACAATATTTTTACATGGAGTAGGTGGTGTTGATGAGCGTATAGTAATTACAGGGCAAGGCGCGTTTTTAATAAATTTACTGGCAACGTTTGTTCCCATAAAACTTCTAAAACGAACATGCGAATCTAAACCAGCGATTATTAAATTACATCCTAATTCTTCGGCTGTTTTATCAGTAACATCGTATAAATCACCTTTTTTATTAATTATAGAAACCTCTAATCCACTCTCTGCTCTAGTTGTCTTAGCTAAAGCTTCTAACTCATCAGCATGCTCAAAAGCATCTTGTTTATATACATTTAAAAATACTAATTTAGAGTGAGTAAATCGAGCTAAATTGTAAGAATGCTTTACTGCCAGTAAGGATTGTTTTGAAAAATCAATCGGAATTAAAATGGAGCTATTCTCTTTTATTATCATAAATACCTAATTATAAAATTTAGGTTAAAGGTACTAAAATTATAATTAGTCGAAATAAAATTGTAATTAAACTATTAAAAGTGAATTGTTAATGAGTTAATGTCGTTTTTGAGGAGGTGTATATTCAAAGTTTTCTTTTATAAAAACCATATCATCAATAGCCACTAGTTTTTTTAACTCTTCAATAAAGTTTATTTGTTCTTTAGTTTTTAATTCACTTAAGGTAAAACATTGATCATTTTCACCCTCACGACCCCAACTATAACTTACTCGAACAGGTTTTTTTGGATGATTTTTTATATAATTATCAAACGCTTCAAACGATTTAACATCAGTGCCAGCACCTTTACTAATAAAAGAAACAACTAAACGGTATTTAATGGTTTTATTCATTTCATTTGTAGCATCTGTCATATCGGTAGTTTTAACTGCATTTTTTTTTGATTTACAACAAGTAAAAGTGCATCCCAAGGATATAATAGCAATTAAAAAAAGTAAGTTTTTCATAATTTAAACATTAATAATTTATAAATATAATTAAAGGAATACAAAAACTAGGCCTTTTTATGATTTAAATTTTAACTCAACGCTAGTACCTTTTGCGCCTGATATTTTTACCTCTGTATCAATTTGCTCTGCTAATAAATCTATTAATTGCAATCCAAAACGAGCTACTGTTTTTTCAATGGTACTCTTGTATATACCTATACCGTCATCAGCGATAATTAAACTATTCTTTATAAGTGAAACAGAAATTTCCCCTTTTTTTTGAGTAAAAGCGTACTTAAATGAATTACTAAATATTTCATTCATTATTAACCCTATTGGAATCATTTTATCGATTTCAAAATAAAAATCCTCTGGAATTTTAAGTTTTAGTTTTACAAACTCTTTATTATAATTATTGCTTAATTTTTCAAATAACGACTTAGTGTATTGTACTAAGTTAATTTTACTGAAATCAGAATTTGCATATAACATTTCATGGGTTAAAGCCATCGATACAATGCGGTTTTGACTTTCCTCCACTAATTTTAAATAACGAGGATCATTTGATTGTTCAGCATGAAGTTTTAATAAACTAGAAATGATTTGTAAATTATTTTTTACCCGATGATGAATCTCTTTAAGCAGTGTTTCTTTTTCTTTTAAAGTATTGCTAATCTTCTCTTCTATTTTTTTTCGTTCAAAAAACAAAGGAACATCAAACTTTTTTTTCTGTTTAAATTTATGTTCCTCTTTGGTTAAATAATCTCCTATTTTATGAGGCGGCGCCATAATAAAAGTGCAATTTTTATCACCTTTCGCTCGGCAGGATATTTCTACGGCAGTTAATTCTATACCAAAACTTTCTTCACACCAACCCGATGAATAACCAGCATTCATGGAGCAAACTGGGAAATTTGTTTTTTCTTTTGATTTAATCCACGAGTCGGCTTCAAACGAAAATGGATGATGGTATTTTAAATAAAAGTTATCATCCGGACTTGGTCTACTTTCAGGTAAAATATTTACAAAAGCCCAACCCGTGTATGCAAAATGAATCGGACCCGCAGAAAGCTTTGAAATAGGGTCTTTTAACTTCATTTTTTTTTGAAAATTTTTGGCATCCTCTATCCCAATTAAATGCGCAAAATCAAATAACAAATTACGACCAATTTTAACAGCTTCTTCCTTTGGCCTATCAGAATATAATTTTAAAATGTTTTTAAAGAAATCGTTTGCTAAAGATTCGGCTCGCATTAAAACATAACGTTGCCCATTTACCTCTATTTTAGCTAAGCTAGGATCAGCATTAAATGTTTGAAAATATTTTTTTACAATTTCAGAAGCGTTATCAAAAATGGGCGCCATTTCTGCATTCGTTTTAACTGTTTTTTTGGTTGTGAAAAATACGTCTTTTTTCTTCTTCAGAATAAGATTCTCTTTTTCTAATTCTTTAATGCGATTTTTTAATTCTTGAATATTGGCAGTAGGCTTCATCACAAAATATAAATTTTAAATTAATTAAATGCGTTATTCAATCTGTTTACTACATTTTACTTAAATTTTCGTTGCATATCTCTATTGATATCTTTTTCTTTTATAGAGTCGCGCTTATCATATAATTTTTTACCTTTTGCTAAGGCAATTTCCAACTTAGCATAACCACTATCCGATGTAAATAACGTAATAGGAATAATGGTTAAACCCTGATCTTTCATTTTTTTTTCGAGTTTTTCCAGCTCTTTTTTACTTAATAATAGTTTACGTTCGCGAGTGGTTTCGTGATTATACACGTTACTTTCTATATACTCACTAATATTAATGTTTTTAACGTATAATTCACCTTTTCTAAAATAACAGAAACTATCCACTAGGGCAGCTTTACCTTGGCGTATGGCTTTAATTTCACTTCCTACTAATACCATACCTGCCGTATAAGTTTCTATAAAACTATAATCAAAACTGGCACGTCGGTTTTTAATTGAAATTTTTTGCTGTATATTCGGTTTCACATAGCAAATATATTCTTTTTTTTCATGAGTAACATCACACTTCAGGTAGCACTTCCAACCGATTTTAAATTAATTTATGATTTAGCAAAAACTATCTGGAATGCCCATTATGTTTCCATTATTGGTCAGGAACAGGTAGATTATATGTTGAACAAAATGTATAACTACGATAGTTTATTAGAGCAATTGACCATCAAAAAACATGTGTTTTATTTAATAAAACACCAAGAGGCAGTTGTTGGGTTTACTTCTGTAAGCTCTGATAATGGAGCCGATTTTATGCTCCATAAATTTTATATTTTGGCAAACGAAGCGGGTAGTGGAATTGGCACCCAAGTACTTGAATTATTGATTGATACATTAAAACCAAAAAGTTTTACTTTAACAGTTAATAGACAAAATTATAAATCGATTAATTTTTATTTTAAAAACGGATTTAAGATTACCGAAGTTGCCGATTTTGATATAGGTAACGGTTATGTAATGAATGATTTTGTGATGAAGAAAGTGGTGCGTTAGTTTTGTTCTTTTATGACAAAAATCACTTCATAATTATTAACTTTTTATTCTTCATATCTCTTTTAAAATCAGCCAACTATTTAGCATTTTTTAGTATCTTTAGTTTTTTATAGAACTATGGAATATAACACCCAATTACCCAAATTAGAGATACCCGAATATGGCAGAAATATTCAGGTAATGGTAGAGCACGCTGTTACTATTGAGGATAGAGAAGAACGAAACAAATGTGCTAAAGCTATCATTCAAATTATGGGGCAATTAAACCCACATTTGCGTGATATATCTGATTTTACACACAAATTATGGGATCATTTATTTTTGATTTCTAAATTCAGATTAGATGTAGATTCGCCTTATCCTAAACCTACACCCGAAACTTTTGCAACTAAGCCTAAAACAGTGCCTTATCCGGCAACAAAAATGAAATATAAGCACTATGGAAAAACCATTGAGCGTATTATTGATGTGGCAAAAACTTACGAGGAAGGTCCTGAAAAAAAGGAGTTATCGCGTTTAATAGCAACCCATTTAAAAAAATCGTACGTAAACTGGAATAAAGATTCGGTGACTGATGATGTGATTTTTAAGCAATTTAAAGAAATGACCAACAATGAGTTAGTTATTGATGAAACATCGGCTTTAACTCACGCGAATGAATTGCTAAATAAAAAACACAATAACCAAACGCCTATTTCGGTTGGTGGACAAAGCAATAAGCATCGTTTTAATAAAAATAAAAACAAAAATAAAAACAAGCACCGCAGTAATAACGGAGGCACAACTAATACGAATAATAACAATAAAAACCGCTAGTTTATTAATATATGGCAATTTTTGAAGTAACAGGAGGAAAACAACTTAAAGGAGACATCGTTCCACAAGGTGCAAAAAATGAAGCATTGCAAATTCTTTGTGCTGTTTTATTAACTTCCGAAAAAGTAACAATTAGTAATATTCCTGATATTGTTGATATAAACAAACTAATTGATTTATTGCATGACTTAGGCGTTAAGGTTGAAAAAACTGGGCATGAAGAATATACCTTTCAATCAGATGAAATTAACGTAGATTATTTAGTATCTCCCGAATTCAGAAAAAAAGGTGGAGGCTTACGTGGTTCTACAATGATTATTGGCCCTATGTTGGCACGTTTTGGACGTGCATATATGCCAAAGCCAGGTGGCGATAAAATTGGTCGCAGACGCATGGATACCCATTTTATTGGTTTCGAAAATTTAGGAGCTGAATTTGAGTTTGATACAGAAACAGAAATATTTAAAGTATCGGCTAAAAAATTAAAAGGTGCTTATATGTTGCTTGATGAAGCATCAGTTACGGGTACTGCTAATATTGTGATGGCTGCTGTGTTAGCCGAAGGTACTACAACAATATATAATGCCGCTTGCGAACCCTATTTACAACAGCTTTGTAAAATGCTCAATGCAATGGGCGCGAAAATATCAGGCGTGGGTTCTAACCTACTAACGATAGAAGGTGTTACTTCATTAAAAGGAACAAAACATCGAATTTTACCTGATATGATTGAGATTGGTTCATTTATAGGCCTAGCTGCAATGACACAATCAGAAATTACTATTAAAGATGTATCGTATGATAATTTAGGTTGTATTCCTAAAGTGTTTTCGCGTTTAGGTATACAATTAGAGCGTCGTGGTGATGATATTTATATTCCCTCTCAGGAACATTATGAAATAGAATCATTTATTGATGGTTCGATGCTAACCGTAGCTGATGCTATTTGGCCAGGTTTTACGCCCGATTTATTAAGTATTATGTTAGTTACGGCTACACAAGCACGTGGAAATATTTTAATTCATCAAAAAATGTTTGAAAGCCGTTTGTTTTTTGTGGACAAATTAATTGATATGGGAGCACAAATTATTTTATGCGACCCGCATCGTGCAACCGTAATGGGCTTAGATAGAAAGGTACAATTACGAGCGATACAAATGGCATCGCCTGATATTAGAGCGGGAGTTGCTTTATTAATTGCAGCGATGAGTGCTAAAGGAAAAAGTACAATTTTCAACATCAATCAAATTGATAGAGGTTACCAAAATATTGACGGCCGCTTAAATGCCATTGGCGCCGAAATTATTAGAAAAAGTTAATTTAATGAATATAAAACAATATATATTTATACTAAGTTTAGGTTTGATCGTTGTTGCTTGTAAAAGTAAAAAGCAAACGCAAACCACTATTGCTAACGAACCTAAACCAAAAATGGAGCATGTTGGTAATGGAACTGTTGTAACAGATGTTGTAGAAGGTTTAAACTTAGGGAATAAAGCTCCTGAAATTTCTCAACCAAATCCTGCAGGCGAACTTGTTAAGCTATCTTCATTAAAAGGAAAATTAGTATTAGTAGATTTTTGGGCAAGTTGGTGCGGCCCGTGCAGAGCAGAAAATCCTAATGTTGTTGCTGCTTATCAAAAATACAATAAATCAACTTTTATAAATGGTAAAGGCTTTGAAGTTTTCAGTGTATCCTTTGATCAAAATAAAGAGGCTTGGTTAAAAGCAATCGAAAAAGATAAATTAACATGGCCTTATCATGTGAGTGATTTACAATTTTGGAATAATGCAGCGGCGGCTACTTATCAAATTAATGGAATCCCGTATAATTTTTTAATAAACGAATACGGAATTATTGTTGCTAAAAATTTGAGAGGCGACGCTTTAATAAAAACCATTGAAACATTTTTAAAATAATATTTATGATTAAAAAACTACTTATACTTTCTTTCTTTTTTTGTTTAGCGAATCTGGTTTATTCCCAAGATAGTACAAAATTAAATATTGGTGATAAAGCTCCAAGTATAGTATTGCCATCAGCGGCAAATACTATCCAAAGTTTTACATTTCCGCATAATGGAAAAATGACATTTATATATTTTTGGTCTTCATCTGTTGGAAAATCAAAAGATATGCTGTATAAATTAAACCGATTACAAAGTAGATATTCAAATTTAGACTATAAAAATGCCGAAGGTTTTGAAATTATTGCGATTGCTTTGCAAAGCGACAGAATGGTTTGGGAGCAAGATTTAATTAAACATAATTTATTAAAAGTTGATAACTGTATAGCACTTAAAGGCTATAAAGATTATTTTATTAAACCTTATAAATTACAACAAACACCATCTAGTTTTATTATAGATGAAAAGGGGAAAATTGCTGAAGTAAATCCTGATTTAAGAGTTTTAATGGCTTATTTAGACGAGAGGAAAAACACTCTGACAGATAATGAGACTCAAACAAAAATTGCAGGTAAAATTTTATTTGGTGAAGAAACAAAGCCATTGAAAAATGAAAAAATTTATATATTAGGTGATAAAAAAGACACTATACAAACTTTAACAACAAATGAAAATGGTGCATTTTACGGAAAAAATTTAC
>JAYSTR010000107.1:0-10872 GCA_043719555.1 Bacteroidota bacterium
AAAACGGTTATTCTTGCCATGATTGATGATTCGTGGAAAGAGCATTTACGTGAAATGGATGATTTAAAGCAATCAGTTCAAAACGCTTCTCTTGAGCAAAAAGATCCATTAGTTGTTTATAAATTAGAGTCTTTCAATTTATTTAGAGATATGATTGCTAAAACAAGTAAAGATATTATTTCGTTTTTAAGGAAAGGTGGTTTGCCTATGGAAGACAAAAATCAAAAGCAACAATTACCAAAAGCACAATTTACGCAACAAGCACCACAAAAACCGAAAGAAAAATTAGTGGAAAGCAGAAGTGAAGAACCTTCATCTGAAGAAAAAGCAGAACCTCAAAAACCAAAACAGCAACCAGTTCGTGTTGAACAAAAAATTGGCCGTAATGATGCTTGCCCATGTGGAAGTGGTAAAAAATACAAAAGCTGCCACGGTATTGGTATAGCTTAATTAATAAATTATATAATTTAAACCTCGATAGAAATATCGAGGTTTTTTGTTTTAAGCCAATGTCAGTTCGAGCGTCGTCGAGAACCTTTTAAAAACATCTCGACTACGCTCGATGTGACAGTTTTAATTTTAAATAAATGAGACAAGGGAGCGCACTCTCTTGTTGCTAAAATTATTCCATAAAAAAACCTGCTAAACGTTAGCAGGTTTTTTTTGAACGGTAAATTAAACGATTGTTTAATCTAATCTTAAATTTGAACTACCTATAACAGCGCCATCGCAAGTAATTTCAATTATGTAATTACCTGGCACTAATTCGCCTTGTCCTTCACAATAGGTAACACCACTAATTTCGGCATTTGCATAGTTTAAAGATTCTTTGCCTGCAAAATATCCGCCCGATTTATTAAATGTGAATCTGTAATTATCATCATAATTCTTAGCCATCTCTTTACCATCAGGCGTTACGATACGGATAAAAACCGTTTTTTCGCCCGATTTTGCGATTTTATTTTCACCTAAAGTAAACGATACTTTAATCTTTTCAGTACGGGATGCTTTACTAGTTTCAACTTCTTTTTTACCCCCACTCTTAAACTTAACGCCTTTAGCAATTACATTAAAGCAAGATAAAATTGATCCTTTTTGAATCGTTGCTTGTAAGTCTTCTTTCTCTTTATTTAAACCAGTTGTTTTTGTTTTTTCAGAATCTAATTGTTTAATCACATTGTCTTTTTCAACAATTAAGGTTTTGTTTAATGTTCCTAACGAATCTATTGTATGAACATAACCACGCATAATTTGACGTAACGTTTCTGATTCTTTTTTCAATTTAGAAATAACGTAAGCATCGCCTTTATGTTTTTCCGCATCTTCTAAAAGTTGGGCAATCTCAAGTTTTTTAGCGTCAATTTCTGCTTGTAACCCTTTATCATTCGTTTGTAAGGTTTCAAAATCTTTTTGAATTTGTAATAATTCGCCTTTAACATTGTCGCGTTCAACAATTACTTGCTCTTTTACAACAATCTCAGTCGCTGCTTTGTTTTTTTCTTGCAGATACATCCAAACTGTTACAGCATTGGTAATACCAAGCAATCCTATGATTATCCATAGTAAACCTCCCTTTTTTCTATTTTCGTTTGTTGTATTGTCTTCCATAATTAAGTTATAATTACATCAAAGTTAAAGTATATTTTTTAGTTAAAAATCAATTTTACAAAAGCTTCTTAACGTTGCATTGTCAATTATGAAAAGCATTTTAATTTAATATCATACTAAGATTTTCTAGTGCTTTGTAGTATCAACATAATGTAAACTTAGCTTTGTTGCCTTAAACCATTCTACTAATAACAAACGTTGCTCGTCGGTTAATTTAGCTTCTTTATGCATCCAAGTATAGGAAGATAAAGGCATTTCACCTTCTTCCACTAGCTCAATACACTCTTCAAGCTTATGATTTTTACGTTTATCTTTATAGGCACCATATTCAGAAAAATTTAAATGATGACTGCCTTCATTAATGTGATGTTTTACCCACCAAGATACAGGCGCAACGTTTGTATACCAGGGATAAGAGGGTTGATTTGAATGGCAATCATAACAAGCTATTTTTAATAAATGACCAATTTCGGGAGTAGCATTTGTTACCGAAATAAAATCTTTCGATACATCAACCGACTGCGTAGTTTTATCAATTCTAATCGATTGCATAACTAGCAATAATATGGCAATCAGTAAAAAAGTGTTTTTAGGGGTGAACCATTTTTTCATATTTTCTCGATTTTTTATAATTATATAACAGTTTGTAAATATGGTTTAAATTTTGTTTAGTTATATTTACATCATAAAAAATTTACAAATGATTAAAACTTTTTTTTCAACGATATTAATTTCTGCAGGTTTATTATCATGTGCTCAAACTCAAAAACAAGCTAGCTCTTCTGCTCAAAAAGCTATAACAGTAGCTTTTTATAACTGCGAAAACTTTTTTGATACAGTTGATGATCCTAACAAAAAGGATGATGAGTTTTTACCAGAAGCTGCTTCAAAATGGGATGAAAAAAGATTCAATAATAAATTACAAAAAGTAGCTCAAGTATTAGATTCTACAGTTGCTGGCGAAGAATTACCTGCATTAGTTGGTTTAGTTGAAGTGGAAAATAAAACGGTTTTAGAAGAACTTGTTTCGAAATCGCAATTTAAAACAAAAAAGTTTGGTGTACTTTGTACAGATAGTCCAGATGAGCGAAGCATTGATTGCGGATTATTATATGATAAATCGGTATTTACTTTACAAGATTTTAAGGAATTAAATGCAACTAATCCAGCAATAGGTGATTATAAAACACGTAACATTTTATTTGCAACTTTAAAAGCAACTAATGGCGATGTGATTTATGTATTTGTAAACCACTGGCCTAGCCGTCGTGAAGGCGAAAAAGAAAGTGAGCCTCGCCGTGTGTATGCTGCCGAACAAGTGCGTAATAAAATAAATGAATTACAAAAAAAGGATAAAAATGCGAAAGTTATAGTAATGGGAGATTTTAATGATCATCCGGATAACATCAGTATCTTAAATACTTTAAAAGCTAGTGATAGCCCAAAAGGAAAAAGCGATTTATATAATGCTTATTATACTTTAGATAAAAACAAACAAGGCACCCATTACTATGATAAAGAATGGCGTGTATTAGATCAAATTATAGTATCACAAGGATTTATTGGAGCTAAAAAAGGTTACACATTCAAGCCTGAAAACGCACACATTTTACGTAAAGAATTTGTGTTATTTAAAAACAATAAAACAGGCGAAGAAAAACCAAATAGAACTTATAGCGGTGAAAAATACCACAATGGTTACAGCGACCACTTATCGGTTTATATTACTTTGGAATAGGTACTAAATCTAATTCATTTTGATGATGCTGGTAATCCCAGTATTGCTCAATGCACCAAGCTTCTGCCTCATCCACATCCTTAAAAACAGCAGTAGGGTGTTGTGGGTTATCAAATTTTAAATAAAATGTAACCGTTAGTTTATGAGCTAAACTTCGAACTAAAAAGGCAATGCAAATTTTAGGATAATCATTTTCGTGTTTTTTTGCGTAACGTCTTGCTTCATCAGTGTAAATAACCGTGCTATCTTCTGCGCTTATTAAAAATGGGTAGCTTTCTCCTTTTACTATGGTATTATAAGCAAAAAAATTCGACTCAACTTCGTGTGGAGTTATCTCAGCACCTTTTTTAAATACAACCCTCATAATACCATCATCACACAAACTGATAATTGCCGTATTAGTTTCGGTTTTTTTGGTTATGTTATAGCTATTCATCTTAAAAAATAATATATTAGCCTTATCAAATCTACAAAAATTAATCGACAAAATGAAATATACTGCCGTAAAAAAAGACTTATTCATCGATAATCGCAAAAACTATTGCAAGCATTTAAAACCAAATTCGATGGCTTTATTTGTAAGTAACGATATGTTACCAACCAATGCCGATGGTTCTTTTGGCTTTGTTCAAAATAGCGATTTATTGTATTTATCGGGCATAGACCAAGAAGATACTATATTAATGTTATTTCCGGATGTGAAAGACGGTAAACATAAAGAAGTATTATTTATTAAAGAAACCAGTGATTTAATTGCGGTGTGGGAAGGCGCCAAATTAACTAAAGAGCAAGCTAAAGAAGCAAGTGGTATCGAAAATATATACTGGCATCATGAGTTTGATAAAATTGTAAAGGGTTTTGTTTTTCAGGCAGAAAACATTTATTTAAATGCTAATGAACACACTCGCCGTTACATTGATATGGAAACTGCCGAAATGCGCTTTAATAAAAAAATTAAACAACAATACAACTTACATAACATACAACGTTCGGCGCCAATTATGCACCGTATTCGTGCCATTAAGCATCCGCTTGAAGTTGCACAAATACAAGAGGCGTGTAACATTACTGAAAAAGGATTTCGTCGTTTATTAAACTTCGTAAAACCTGGTGTAATGGAATACGAAATTGAAGCTGAGTTAATTCACGAATTTGTGCGTAACCGTAGCCGTGGTTTTGCCTACGGGCCAATTATAGCAAGCGGCCCTAGTGCTTGCGTATTGCATTATGTAGAAAACAATAGAGCTTGCAAAGCTGGCGATGTGATTTTATTGGATGTAGCCGCAGAATATGGCAACTACGCAAGTGATATGACGCGTGCTATTCCTGTAAATGGTAAATATACGCCTCGCCAAAAAGAAGTTTACAATGCAGTATTACGTGTAATGAAAGCCGCTACCAAACAATTAGTAGTTGGTAATACTTTTGAAAAATACAATAAAAATGTAGGCGATTTAATGACAGAGGAATTGTTGCAACTAGGTTTAATTAAAACCGACGAAGTAAAAAATCAAAATCCAGCATGGCCAGCTTATAAAAAATACTTTATGCATGGAACCTCTCACTTTTTAGGATTAGATGTGCACGATGTGGGCCTTTTTTATGAGCCAATGCAAGTAGGAAATGTATTTACATGCGAACCTGGTATTTATATTCCTGAAGAGGGCTTAGGCATTCGCTTAGAAAACAACATTTTAATTACACCAACTGGTAATGATGATTTAATGAAAAATATCCCATTAGAGGTTGATGAAATTGAAGCATTAATGAATAAATAATTTGACAATAAGATAGTGTCAGTTCGAGCGAAGTCGAGAACAAAATCGTTATTTAGCTATCTGATTGAAAAAAACTAATTTATCTTCAAAAATTCAACATTCATCTTTAAAAAACGGGTTACCTTTCCCCAAAACACGTATTAACGTAAACAAAAGACTTTATGTCGAAAGTAGCGTACACTGATTTAGATTTTATTGATGGGCTTAGGCACAACAATGATTTGGTGTTACGTGCTTTATACAAAAAGTATTATAACCTCGTTCTTAAATATGTTGTAAACAATAGTGGTAACAGTGAAGCTGCGGCCGATATTTATCAAGAAACAATAATTGTTTTGTATGAAAATGTACAAAAACCAAGTTTCGTATTAAATTGTCAGTTACAAACCTTTATTTTTTCGATTGCAAAACGTTTATGGTTAAAGCAATTACGAGGAAATGGCCATTTAGCAAGGTTTAATGAAGGTGAAGAAGAGGAAGTAGTTGATGTAACTGAAGAAATATCAGAGCATTTAAAAAAAGAATCGGATATCCTGAAAATGAATGCTTGTATGGAAGGGCTAGGCGAACCGTGTAGCACTATTTTAAAAGATTTTTATGTGTACAAATTAAGCATGGATGATATATCAGAAAAATTTGGTTATACCAATTCCGATAATGCTAAAACACAAAAATACAAATGTTTACAACGTTTAAAGCGACGTTTTTTTGAAGATTAAAAAAAGGAAAAGTGATGAGAGCAACAGAATTATTTGACAATTATTTATTAGGACAAATTTCTCAAACCGAGAAACAAGAGTTTGAAGCGCGTATAAAAACCGATGCTGAATTTGCATTAGCGTTTGATAAACACAAAACATTGATTGAAGGCATACAACAACATGAGCAACGCACGCACTTAAAACAAGTTTTATCTACTATACACAAACAAGAGTTTGGCGCTGATGCTAAAATTATTTCGATACAACCAGAAGAAACCTTTATTAAAAAACATGGCCGTACCTTTGCTGTTGCGGCTTCTGTAGCTGTATTCGCCGTTATTGGAACTATAGCAATTTTAAGTACTGGCGGATATTTATTAAAAAAACAAAGTAACGATATCACAGATTTAAAACGCGATGTAACTGAATTAAAATACTCGCAAGATGCCTTGATTTTTGGAATTACTGAAGCGGCTACAAAACGCGTTAAAACATCGTTTGCGCCTGCTAATATTGAAGGAACAGGCTTTGCTATTAATGATAAAGGTTATTTTATTACTAGTTACCACATGGTAAAAAATGCTGATTCGGTATTTGTAACTAATGATGTGTTAGGGCGTGTATCTGCGAAATTAATTTTAAGTCAACCTAAATTTGATATTGCTATTTATAAAATTGATAGCATCGCTTTATTAAAAGGAAATGCATTTCCGTTTTCGTTTAAAGCAGCCGAAACAGAAATTGGCGATAAAATATTCACGTTAGGCTATCCTCGTAAAGATGCAGTATATGGCGAAGGCGCTTTGAGTTCTGCTACTGGATTTAACAACGACACAACGATGTATCAAATATCTATACCTGTAAACCCAGGTAATAGTGGCGGACCATTATTAGATGAGCAAGGCAATGTAGTTGGTGTGATTAGAGGTAAATTAGTAACAGCTGAAGGAACTGGTTTTGCTGTGAAATCTCATTTCATACAACAAGCAATTGAGAGTATAGAAAATGATTCTTTGAAAAAAGAAATTACATTAGGCACCAAGCGCTCATCATTAAAGGGATTAAAACGCAGTGAACAAATTAAACGTATGCAACCATTTGTATTTAATGTAATGGTTTACAAAAAATAATTTTAATAAGAATAATCTATTTTAAAATCCATTGTAATACTTACAATGGATTTTTTATTTACTCACGCATTTACTACTTACAATAAGTCATTAAACATTACTCCTTTAAAAGTTAAGTAAAAGATTACATTTGAATATAAATTTTACATTATGAAAAACATTATATTTTTTGCTTTATTATTTGCTACAAAATTATTTTATGGGCAATTAGCAGTTTCTTTTTACAGTGTGCAGCATGTTTCTTGTTATGGAGGTAGTAATGGAGTAGTAGGCACTAGTATTAGTGGGGGCACAGCTGCTTATACATGCACTTGGCAACCAGGAAACACAAACTCATTTTATTTAAGTAATGTCTCCGCCGGAATATATACGGTTACAGTAATGGATGCAACAACTTCTACAGTTACAAAAACTATAGAAATTTATCAACCAAATCAATTACAAGTTAATGCAACATCTATAAGCAGTGTTTCTTGTTATGATATGTGCGATGGCTATGCGCAAATTAGTGCAAATGGAGGCAGTGCTCCATACTCTTTCCTTTGGTCTCCTACTGGAACAAATTCTCCTCAACAAACTAATTTATGTGCAGGTAATTATACCTATCAAGTAATAGATTCGCATAATTGTCAAGCAACAATGACTTTAACTATTATACAACCACCTCCGTTAAATCTTTTTGTTAGTGCAACCAATGTATCTCATTGCGGCGCCTGCGATGGCTCCGCTAGTGCAAGCGTATTTGGCGGTAGTGGCAATTATTCATATAACTGGTTTCAACAAATGAATCCTAATAATCAAACTATCAATAATTTATGTGTAGGTTCAGGAAGTGTAATGGTCATTGATGTGGTTAATAACTGCCAAGCTTTTGCTGGTTATAGCATTAGCAATCCTACTTTTAATCCCATACCAAATACATCTTTTACAACTACTGTAACAAACGAAACATGTTATGGAATGCATGATGGAAACATTTTGTTAAACAACACAGGGAGTAATGTTGGTCCGTTTACGTATATGTGGAGCAATGGAGCTAGCACATCATCTATTTATAATCTAGGGACAAACTATTATCAGGTAACAGTAACAGATGGAACAAACTGTGCCATAATGGGTAATCAAGTTGGTATTGTTGGCGGCTCAAGCTGTGGCTCAATATCAGGCAACGTTTTTTTTGATACAAATACTAACTGCTTATTAAATAGTGGAGAGCAAGGCTACCAAGGCGCAACCATTTGGGCGCACGGTGGATTTGTAG
Organism: Bacteroidota bacterium; assembly: GCA_043719555.1. Taxonomy (GTDB): domain Bacteria; phylum Bacteroidota; class Bacteroidia; order B-17B0; family Aurantibacillaceae; genus UBA4416. Next base: position 8,217 of record JAYSTR010000107.1, read on the forward strand.
GGAATTATTATGGGTACTCTGATGCACAAGGAAATTACACTATTAATAATTTGAGTGCTAATTCACTTTACACGTTAACTATACTACCAAATAATTCTAACATCACTACACCATGTTATAATATACAAATGGCTGTATTAAGTTCAACCAATACAAATGTTGTACAAAACTTCCCTGTATCAATTCTTCTTGCTTCAAGTCCTGATGTTTATGTAAGTGCCTATAGCTCTCCAATAGTTCCTGGATTTAATAGTTGCGCTAATTATCAGGTATCTAACTTAACTAATTATGCAACCCAAGGTATTTATAAAGTTGTATTACCAACAACATTACTAGCAAATATTGTAAGTGTGTCGCCAAGTACTTATACAATTAGCGCCGATACTATTATGTGGGATTTTAGTTTATTACCTATGTTTAATGCCTATACAAATTTTAATGTTTGTTTTACAACACCTATAAATACCCCATTATGGAGTTCGTTTACAACTTGCGCAATAGCACAAACTTCTGTGCCCGATTTAAATCCTGCAAACAATAGTTATTGCTATCAACGTTTGGTTACTGGTTCTTTTGATCCTAATGATAAATCTGTAAGTCCTACTGGTGTTGGTGCAAATGGAGATATTTTAAATTCGGAAATGGATTTAACGTATTTAATTCGTTTTCAAAATACCGGTAATGGGCCAGCTGTAAATATTATAGTTGAAGATACCTTATCTCCTAATGTGGATGTGAGTACATTTAAAATGCTAAGTGTTAGTCATAATTACCACGTAGATATATTACCGGGTAATATTTTAAAATGGAAATTTAATAATATTATGTTGGCTGATAGTGGCAGTAATGAAGCAGGAAGTCACGGTTACATCCAATATACCATTAAGCGTAAAGCATCATTACAACCTGGCAATCAAATAAAAAATACGGCTTACATTTATTTTGATTTTAATGCACCAGTTATAACCAATACAACAAAAAACACCATTGCCTTAACTGTTGGCGTTAAAGAATTAACCAAAGCTTCAACCTGGTCGGTTTATCCAAATCCAACAACGAATCTACTTTCTGTAATTGGCGATGCGCAACAATTACAAAACAGTAAATTGGAAATTTTAAATACTATTGGGCAAAGTGTATTAAAAACAAACTACACTGGAAACCTTGATGTATCAGAGTTAACAAACGGCATTTATTTTTTAAAAATAACAACTTCTAAAAACGAACAATCTGTTTTAAAGTTTATTAAAAAATAGGTTTTAATAATTGTAAAAGTTCTTGATACTAAAATTCAAAGAAGCAGCCCCGATAGCAATCGGGGTTAACTCGAAGTGACATAACTCGGAAAACTGAAGGGGCAAAATTCAATCACTAACTTAGTTTAAACTCTTTATAAACTTCCCATTTATCATTTACGTGTTTTAATAAAGAAAAAGAATTACAAGTAAATGTTTCGCTTAAATTTTTAGATTGGTATTCTTTCCACACTTTATAAAACTGTTGTTTTTTTAAATCTCTAAACGCTACCGTAATATGCGGATGAAAACCTCTCATATCATCGGACTGATTAAATAATTGCAAATTAACTTTAGCGTGTTTTACTAACTGCTGTTGCAAATTATTTAAGGCTTCGTTTTTTTCTACATCAATAAACACCACCCGCGGTTCAAAACAATGAAAGTTTTTTAAATTAATTTTAAACTCTTCTCTAAACTGAAAGTTATTTAAAGCGGTTATTAACTTTTCCTCTTTAGTTTCATCCCAGCTAAATGGCATGTGCAATGTTATATGAGCTGGAGAACGAAGTGCGCCTTTGGTTTGATATTTATCTGCAATGTTTTTTTTAATCTCAAATAATTGAGCTAATAATGGCTCTGGAGGAACAATAGCTATAAAATATTTCTGCAGCACGCTTATATTTTTACGCCAATAACTAACACATCATCCACTTGCTCTAACGAACCTTTCCATTTTTTAAACTCTCTATCTAAAGCGTCATATTGAGTATTCATAGCTAAATGCGCATTTGCTACTAGTACATCTTTTAATTGATTGTACTTAAATTTTTTGCCTTTAGGCCCACCGAATTGATCCGCATAACCATCTGTATAAATATAAACACAATCATCTTTTTGTAATTGTATGGTGTGATTCATAAAGATATCTGCAACGCCATCGACATTACTTCCTATAGGAGATTTATCAGGTTTAATTTCTAACAAATCATTACCGTAAAAAATTTCTCTACTATTTGTTTTGATATATGTTTTAGCAATATTTTTTCGAACTAATAATAATGGGTTAAATGCTCCAGCATATTCTAAAACTTGATTTTTATAATCAATACTGCATAAGGCTAAATCCATTCCATCTTTTACCGCATTGGGATCATAAGACTGACGTAATGTGTCATTTACAGCTCCATCTAAATAATGCAACACATCTGCTGGCGTGCTTAGTTTTTTATCTTGCGTTGCTTGATTCAATGATTTCAATCCTATCACACTCATCATCGCACCAGGAACTCCGTGCCCTGTACAATCAACTGCTGAAAATAATATTTTATCATCAACCTCATCTAACCAGTAAAAATCTCCACTTACTATATCTTTCGGCTTATAGTATATCATACTATTTGGCAACAACTCTTTTACTT
>JAYSTR010000108.1:0-28221 GCA_043719555.1 Bacteroidota bacterium
AGCACTGGTTTTAACAGCATCAGCATTAATTTGTGCGGCACCACGACTTGGTATTACAATAAAATCAACACCAGCGCAATCCGCACTACGAGCAATGGCACCAAAATTACGCACATCAGTAATTCTATCTAAAATTAAAACTAAAGGTGTTTTTCCTTTTTCGAAAACTTGTGTTAACATATCGTCCACTTCATAATAGGTAACCTGCGCTAAAAAGGCTACAACACCTTGATGGTTTTTGGTTGTTAGCCTACCTAATTTTTCAGGTGGTACAAATTGTATAGGAATGTCTAAGCCTTGTATTGCTTTTCGCAATTCGCTAAATAATTGATTTGATAAACCTTTTTGAAGAATTATTTTATCAATTTCTTTACCTGCTGCAACAGCTTCAATTACAGCACGTGTACCAAATATTAAATTTTCAGGATCTAATTCCTGATGACGTTTGTTTCTGTCTCCGCCCCCTCTGTTATTACGTTCCATGCTTAAGCTAAATTAAATTGTTTTAAATGATGTAAGGCATGCTTGTGTAATATATGCAACCAATCAGCATAATTAAATTCTCCAAAAAATGGATTTAAATAAGTGGCACGTGGGTTAGTTTTATAAAAATCTAAAAACACAGCTAATTCTTTTTCTAATTCCGTAATAGCTTCAGTAATAGTTCTGGTTCTTAAAGGAGCAGGTGTATCACTCATTAATGAATTTTTAGTATCTGGCTTAAACTCCTTATCACTTAAAGCAAAAGTACGCACGCGTTCTAATACTTCGGTTGGAGTTTGTAACTCTTGTTTAATACGGCCATGAGCTACACCCACAGAATCAGTCATATGTTCTATCATCCCTTGTGGCGATAAAACACCCCAATTACCTTTTTCGTTTCCGCTCAATCTTTTGAGGGTTTGTATGTATGTTTCTTTAAAGAAAATTTCTTTTTCGTTCATATACAAATATAATTTTTTTTAAGTAATTATCTAGCTTGTGCCATGATATTAAAGCAAAGCACAAAATGTGATGATGATTTACTATCTTTGTAAACCAAGATGAAAAAATCAGTCATATTTTTATCCATTTTTGCAATTTCTAGTACATTATTATTGTCTAGTTGTTACCTATTTAGAAGCAAAAATAAGTGCGATACCTGCCCTACATTCAATAAAAAGAAACCTAAGCGTAGGCATTAACAATTTCCTAGTAAATATTAACATTTCACAGCCCTAATTTTCTTATTTAGTATCTTTAAAAGATGACTGAAGAAGTGATTTTAAACGAAGCAAGCTTTAATCCTAAAGTAAAAACATACATATTTTTCGTGGTTTTATTTTACCTTATCATAAGCTTTATTGGCATAGTAATTATTCCATTTTGGATATTAGGATTGGGACAATGGTTAAGCGGTAAATTTTTTAAAACATTGTCGTGTCAAATCACTAACAAAAATTTAAAATTCTCGAAAGGTTTGATTCTTCATGTAGAAAAAACAATTCCTGTAGAAAATATTCAAGATTTATCATTTGTCGGCGGCCCCGTATTACGATACTTCGGATTAACCATGATAAAGATAGAAACAGCTGGTGGTGGAGGCGGACATCATAATCAAAATATGATGAGTATGTTGGGCATCAATGACGCCGAAAAATTTAAAAAACAAATTTTGCAACAACGCGAAAAGGTTATTAATGATAAGTATAAAACAACCAATAGCAACGTCAGCATTAATAATGATTCTCAGCTTTTAATTGATATCAAAAACGAATTGGTAGAAATAAAAAATGCTTTAAAAAATAACTAGATACACTTCGACTCTGCTCAGTGTGACAAAACTCATAACTTATAATTTATAACTCAATACGATGTTCTTAATATTTGATACAGAAACAACAGGCTTACCACGTAGTTATAGTGCCCCTTTAACCGATTTTGATAATTGGCCACGTATGGTGCAAGTTGCTTGGCAATTACACGATGCTCAAGGAAACTTAATTAATAGTAATTCGATTATTATTAAGCCAGAGGGTTATACGATTCCGTTTAACGCTGTGCAAATACATGGTATTACTAACGAACGCGCATTAGAAGAAGGGCAAGATTTAAAAGCTGTTCTGCAAGAATTTGTTGATGTAGTTAATCAAGCAACCTATTTATGCGGACATAATATTGAGTTTGATAATAATATTATTGGTGCTGAATTATTACGTTGTGGTTTAGAAAATAGTTTAGCGGCTAAACCTTTTATCGATACTAAAAATGATGAAACAACAGAATATTGTGCGATACCAGGAGGAAGAGGAGGGAAGTTTAAATGGCCAACGTTAACAGAATTATATACTAAATTATTTAATGCAACTTTTGAAGAAGCCCATAATGCCGCATTTGACGTACTAGCGACAGGTAAAGTATTCTTCGAAATTATTAAACGTGGTATAACTAAAGTTGCTGAAGTTTCTGCTTCTGACTTACAAACGCTTAATTATCAAGCCCCTGATTTAACTGAATTATATAAACACGAACAAGCTTGGAAAGAGCGTAAAAATAAAAAGCCAGAAGCGAGCTCTCAAAAAGTAGAAACAAGTGTTAGCTCGAGTGTAGTTGAAAATCTAAAGTTTTCTCACCTACATAATCACACACAGTTTTCTGTTCTTCAATCTACTAGTGATGTGAAAGAGTTAGTAAAGAAGGCGGTTTTTTATAATATGCCTGCTGTTGCTATGACAGATCACGGTAATATGTATGGGGCTTTTCAGTTTTGGCAAGCGATTGATAAACACAATAAAGGTGTAAAAGATAATAATGCCGCAATCACAAAAGGAGAAAAAGAAGGCGATTTACAAAACGAATTAAAATGCATTATTGGTTGCGAATTATTTATTTGTAAAAATCATTTAGATAAAACTAAACAGGATAATGGCTACACGCAAGTGTTCATAGCTAAAAATAGAATTGGCTATCAAAATTTATCTAAGTTGAGCTCGGTTGGTTTAATTGATGGTGCCTATTATGTTCCACGTATTGATAAAGATTTATTACTGAAACACAAAGATGGATTAATAGCGACTACAGGTTCTTTATCTTCTGAAATACCAAGTTTAATTTTAAATGTTGGCGAAGAGCAAGCAGAGGAATGTTTTGTGTGGTATAAGGATTTATTTGGAGATGATTTTTATGTAGAGTTAAATCGTCATGATTTACAAGAAGAGAATCATGTGAATGATGTATTGTTGCGATTTGCAGCAAAATACAACGTAAAATATTTTGCAGCAAACAGTAATTATTATTTAGATAAAAATGGATTTGATGCGCATGATATTTTATTGTGTGTAAAAGATGGTGAGAAAAAAGCAACACCAGTTGGTCGTGGACGCGGCTTTAGATATGGCTTACAGAACAAAGAGTTTTATTTCAAATCTCCAAAGGAGATGAAAGAATTATTTGCTGATATGCCAGAGGCAATTGAAATGACCAATGAAATTGTAGATAAAGTTGAGCAGTATAAATTAGGCCGCGATATTTTATTACCGAAGTTTGAAATTGCGCAAGACTTTATTGATGCAAATGTTGCAGAGATTGATGCGTCTCATCTTCGCATTATTGCTTTAAAAGAAAAAGGTTGGGCTGAAAAGAATTTAACTGAAGATGCTATAGAAGTTCAGAAAGCTGAGATGCGAGTAATTGCTGAACAGTTTATTTATATGTCGCATTTAACATGGGATGGAGCGCGTAAGCGTTACCCAGATATGCCAGAGGAAACCAAAGAGCGTATTAGTTTTGAGTTGGCTACTATTGAAAGAATGGGTTATCCCGGATACTTTTTAATTGTTGCTGATTTTATTGCAGAAGCTCGTAAAATGGGTGTTGCTGTTGGGCCGGGAAGGGGTAGTGCTGCCGGTTCGGCAATTGCTTATTGTTTATGGATTACAAATGTGGATCCTATTAAGTTCGATTTACTATTTGAGCGTTTCCTAAATCCGGATCGTATTAGTATGCCCGATATAGATATTGACTTTGATGATGAAGGTCGTGATAAAGTTATTGATTACGTTATTAATAAATATGGTTTTAATCAGGTAGCACAAATTATTACTTATGGTACGATGGGTGGTAAGTCCGCCATTAAAGATACAGCAAGGGTTTTAGACTTGCCATTAGAAGACTCTAATAATTTATCTAAAGCATTTCCTGATAGTTTAGATGCGAAATTAAAAAAGCTTTTAAAACCAGGAGGTATTGATCAAAAATATTTAGATGGAATTAAAGATAAACGTGAGGTGGTGGAACAATCTCATAATTTTAGAAAATTAGCAGAAGGAAATTCACCACAAGCCGCTGTATTAAAACAAGCCTACGAATTAGAAGGATGCTTAAGGAATGTTGGTATTCATGCTTGTGGAGTCATCATCACGCCAGATGATATGGTGAAGTTTGTGCCAGTTACTAAAGCAAAAGATAGTGACATGCTTGTAACGCAATTTGATAACTCAGTTGCGGAGAGTGCTGGATTATTAAAAATGGATTTCTTAGGTTTAAGAACGTTAACGATTATTAAGGACTCTTTAAGTTATATTAAACAAAATCACGGAGTTGATATTGATATTGACGCCATTGATTTAGAAGATAAAAAAACCTACGAGTTATTTCAACGAGGCGAAACAAATGCAGTGTTCCAATATGAGAGTGCCGGTATGCAAAAATCTTTAAAGGATTTAAAGCCCGATTCATTCAACGATTTAATTGCGATGAATGCCTTGTATCGTCCGGGACCAATTGCCTACATTCCTAATTACATTAATCGTAAACACGGCAGAGAGCCTGTGGTAATCGATTTAGAAGGGATGGATGAGTTCCTTGGCGAAACCTACGGTATTACAGTTTATCAGGAACAGGTAATGCGATTGTCTCAAAAACTAGCTAATTTTACTAAAGGTGATGCCGATACTTTGCGTAAAGCAATGGGTAAGAAGGATAGAGCAACGCTTGATAAAATGAAAGGTAAGTTTATTGATAATTGTAAAGCTAATAATCATGATCCTGTAGTTGCCGAAAAAGTTTGGAAAGATTGGGAAGCTTTTGCGAGTTACGCTTTCAATAAATCTCACTCTACGTGTTATGCTTACGTGGCATTTCAAACAGCATATATTAAAGCACATTATCCATCGGAGTTTATGGCTTCGGTATTAAATCACGCAGGTAGTATAGATGCTATTTCGTTTTTAATGGAAGAATGTAAACGCATGGGTGTTAAAGTTCTTGGGCCAGATATTAATGAAGGTTTTGCGAAGTTTGCAGTAATACCAGGCGGTACAGATATTCGTTTTGGTATGGCTTCCATTAAAGGTGTTGGAGAAAATACGGTTCAAAATATAATTGAAGAGCGTAATGCAAATGGAAACTATACTTCTGTATTTGATTTAGCAAAACGTTTAGATAGTAAGAGCGTTAATAAAAAATCGTTAGAGGGTTTGGCTTTAGCAGGTGGCTTTGATAGCTTTGAAGGTATACACCGCGCGATGTTTTTTGTAGTGGATACTGATGGGCTTACTTTAACAGATAAAATGATTAAGTATAGTAATCAAATGAGTTTGGGTAACGATACATCACAAGCAAGTTTATTTGGGGGTGATGATGCTATTGAAATCACTGAACCACAGTTGCCACAAAAAATTGAAGCTTGGGGTAAGCTCGAAGAGTTAGCACGGGAAAAAGAAGTAGTGGGTTTCTTTATTTCAGGGCATCCACTAGATCCATATAAATTAATTATCAATCATAAATGTAACGCAAATTGTGCCCAATTAAAAGCAGGCTTAGAGCCGTTTAAAGGTAAGGATGTTACGTTTGGTGGGATTATTACAGGCTTTGAAAATCGTACTAGTAAAACAGGTAATGCTTTTGGTAAATTAATTATCGAAGATTATCATGGCTCGGTAGAGTTAATGTTGTTTGGAAAAGATTTTGTAGAGTATAATAAATTTATGGTGAGTTCTTTATTTGTATTTGTTAAAGCTAAAGTACAAGAGCGTTATGGGCAACCAGGAAGTTTAGAATTAAAAATCCAGAAAATAGAATTACTTGAGCAAGTTAAAGAAACTATTTTTTCGACAATGAAATTGAAAATGGATATTACTGCATTAAACGAAGAATTAATTGCCAACATCGAATCCATTTTTAATGCCTCGCAAGGTAAGTGTAGTGTTGAGTTTTTTGTGGAGGATGCAACAGAAAACATGAGTGTGAAATTATTTTCTAAATCCCAAAAAATAGCTGTAAGCACTGAGTTAATGAATGAGTTGGATAAAATTGGTAGTTTAACTTATGAGTTGAATTAAGATTCAATAAAATAACAGTTACAATAATTACATACTCTGTACTTATTAGGTTTTATAAGCATCCCCTGTGATTTTTTTATATCTTTATAGCACACTTATTATCGTTTAAAGATGCGCACTCACTCTATTATTTCTGCTTTATTTGTAATGTTTACTTTTAATTATTTTGCACAACAAGAGCCTATTAAAATTGAGGGTTATGCACAAGGAACAACGTATCATATTGTTTATTATGATAATGAAAATAGAAACTTACATCCTGAAATTGAAAAGATATTAATTGATTTTGATAACTCAGTTTCTACATATGTGCCTACATCGATTATCTCTAAAATAAATTCAAATCAAAAGCATGTTAAAGTAGATAAATACTTTATTGCATGTTTTAATAAAGCTAAAGAAGTTTGGGAAAATACCAATGGAGCGTTTGACCCAACGGTTTATCCTTTAGTGAATGCATGGGGTTTTGGTCCCGGAAAAAAACAAAAAATTGAACAACAAAAAATAGATAGTATTTTAAAATTTGTTGGATTTCATTTAATAACCTTAAAAGGAAATAAAATTCTTAAGAAGGATAAGCGTGTGTCGCTTGATTTTAATGCTTTTGCGCAAGGGTATTCAGTTGATGTTGTTTCGGATTTTTTAAAATCTAAAAATATTACATCGTTTATTGTCGAAATTGGTGGCGAAGTTTATGCTCAAGGTAAAAAACCAAATGGTATTAATTGGGTGGCAGGTATAGAGCAACCTATTGATAATAAAGAAACAACAAACCCATATAAAGCTTTTGTTAAACTTGAAAATTTAGCCATTGCCACATCAGGCAACTACCGCCGATTTATTATTGAAGATGGTGTTAAGTATGTTCATCATATAGATCCTAAAACGGGTTATCCAACAAAAAACAATTTATTAAGCGCTTCAATTATTGCAAATGAATGCATTAGTTCGGATGCTAATGCAACTGGTGTTTTAGTTATGGGTTTAGACAAAGCAAAAGCATTTCTTGAAAAACATACAGAATTAAAAGCATATTTAATATACTCGGATGAAAAAGGAAATTACCGAACCTACGAAACACCTGGTTTAAAAAGTTTGATAACTGAAGCAAAAGATTAAAATTGGTACGAATGAACTAAAATAAAAATGCCAGCTGTTAACAGCTGGCATTTTTATTGAAACTAAACTATTTTATTATTTATCTAAAATAACTTTGTGATTTAAAGAGCCACTTGTATTAGAGACATTAATAAAATATATACCATCAGCAAAAGAACTTAAATCTATATTTTTAGTGCCTTCTGTTTCTTGTTCAACTTTTGTTTCATAAACAACAATCCCTAACATATTAAACACTTTAATGTTGTTTGCGTTTTTAAAATCAACATTAAATACACCGTTTGTTGGGTTAGGATAAACGTTAATTTCAGGATTATTTATAGAAGCTTCATTTAAACCAGTAGTGGTAATTGGTTGCCAATTAAGAGTAATGTTAGAAAAAGTAGTGCTAGCATTAGGTGTTTGATGATCTACATTAGGACCTTTTGTGAAAGTATAGGATGTTAGTGCAGTTCCGGTTCCTGCGTGTGACCAAGTAGATTGTATAGAAACTTTATAAATGCCATCAGGTTGTAAAGTTCCAGTAGCAGCAGCTCCTTTTTTTCCGTCCCATGATACAGTATAGGTTTTCCATGCGCTAGCTGTAGCGCCAGTTGTAGCATCTACAACATTTGCATTTAGACAGTCGGATGATAAACCACCTGCATTAGCACTCCAAGTTGGCACATGATCTTGAGTATTGCCGCAGGTAGCACAACAACCAGCATATGCTAGTTTTGTTTTTATAAAAGCTCCTGTACTTGATTGTATCCACAGAGCTAAAGCGTGTTGATTTGAACCATTGTAAGTAGGGGTTTTCGGGATTTCTGTAAATGTAAAAGTTAAAATTCCTTGAGTTTGAGCAAATGTAATTGATGAGCTCAAAATTATTGTTAGCACTAAATTGAATAGAATTATCTTCATAATTAATTGTTTTTATATTAAGCAAATATAAGTTAAGAAGCTGAATTGATTCTGAAGAATAAAATTTTTCCTTTTAAACAAAGGCTTTATGGAGATTTTCTGTATTAATGTATATTAAATTATTGACATAAAAAGGTCGTGTCTGTTACTTCAAAAGCTCCACCTAATTCTTTATATTTTTCAATATCGATACAGGCATCTTTTTTATGACCTAATAATAATTTAACTTTTGCTCTAATAAAATAATATTTTGGGTTTTGAGAGTTTATGTTAATAGATCTATTACAATCTTCAAGAGCGCTTTTAAAATCTTTTAAAATGATTTTTAATTCAGCTCTACTGCAATAGGTTTCAGATTGATTGAAATTATATTTTATTGCATCATCATAATCATTTAAAGCGCCTTTATAATCTTGCAACTCGTATTTTGCAAGTCCCATAAAATAATGCGCGTCAGCATTACTTTCTTCAAGTTTTATCGTTTCAATAAATTCGATAATGGCACCTTTAAAGTCTTTTATTTTGTTTTTACATATTCCGATAAAAAAATAATTATCTGGGTTTGTAGGATCAATCTCTTTAGATTTTGTGAAATCTTCAATAGCTCCTTTATAATCTTTCAATATATCTTTTACAATTCCTCTATCAAAGTAAACAAACGAATCTTTAGGAGCTATAGCAACAATTCGATCATAATATTCTAGTGACCCAATATAATCTTGTGCGCTAAATTTTTCGATGGCACATTCATTTAGTTCAGAAATAGGCTGTGCTATTGAGTCATAAATTGTAAGCAAAAATATTGGTAGTAAAAGAAAATGCTTCGGAAACATAATAATTTATATTAAAAAAACCCATTTAGTATTAAATGGGTTTTAAAATTTATTTAGGAATTGATTTATTTTTTTAATACAATCATATCTGTATTAAAAGTTACTTTTACTTTTTCAGCAATTTTGCCAACGTAAAGTGAGGGCACTTTTATTTTATGGTCTGCTACAACAACTTCAAATGTAGATTCCATTTTTATTTTACCATCTTTAATTGTTATAGTTCCATCAATGGTTCTTGGTAATTCTACTCCATGCATATCAAGCTTGCCTGTCATTGTAACTTTATGCGAGCCATCAATTGCATAATCAATAGTTTCGTTTACTTTTCCTTTAAATGTAGCATAAGGAAATTTTTCACTTTCCATATAATTTTCGTTATAATGCTCCTGCATAAAAGATGATTTGAAAATAAAAGCATTTTGAGAAGCTTTGATAGCGAAATCACCTGTTTTAGCATTAAATACTGGTTTTGTAACGGTATTAGTTGCGTCAATATTTTCTAATTTTGTTTCGCTAAAAAACATGATCTTGCAGGTTTCTCCTACATAAATTTGTGCGTTTGCATTGATTCCAATTGCTAACGAACAGATAGCTAATATTTTTTTCATAATTATTTTATTTAAAGGTTTTATGCTAAGTTACAAATATTGAACTACAATTAGATTTTTAATAAGTTCTACTCTTAAGTTATGTTAAAAAAAATTAGTCAACGTGTTTTTGTAAACTAAATACGCGTGAAATGTTAAATCCTAAACGAATTCCCCAGTTTTCCCAAGTTGAGTTAGTGTACATGAAATACTGGTCTTCTGTTAATCCAAATGAATTAGTTAAATGAATTTGAAATACATGTCCACCAGTTTCTAAATCATACCCTATTCCAAAACTATCGTAATAATTATCTTTACTGTATTTATTTAATCGTAAGCCATATTCCATTGTAATTGCCTGCCGTTTTGCAAATTTATAACGTGTTACCCCGCCTAATATAAAGCAATCATTTTTGTCAGTTAAACTTTCAACTAAATTAACGTGGACCATCGCCGCAGTTAACTGAAACGAAAAGCGAGAGTTAAATTTACGAGCAACCATTATTTGATTACAGTATGACATGCGATCGGCTGGTCCGCTGTATTTATTTATACCATCTATACTTTTATGTTCGAAAGTGTGATATAAACTACTAAATAAGGTTACACTAACCGGACTACCAATATTTGATTGACGAATTAAACGATATTTTAAAAAACCATCTGCAATTTTATGACCTGAAGTTCTGCCAATGCCAAACATAAAACGACCATCGTGGCAATATTCTAACGATAAACGTATGTTAGCCCCGCCATCAATACCCCAAGCATTGTAAGCTCCCGTATTAAAATCGCCAAATCGATGAGAAATTCTGAAGTCTAAACTGCGTTTCCCTAAAGCTTCAATTGTGTGAAAGTTTACTAAACGTGTTGTTTTAAAGGTTGCTGTGGTATATTCTTTGGTGGGCTTTTCGGCCACCATATTAAGCATGTCGTCAGCGGTTTGTGAGAATAATGCCAAGGAACCTGACATAAATAGAGAGAATGATAGAATTGTTTTTTTCATAGTTTTAGTTTTATTCTGGTTGACCAGTATTTACCCACAATTTAATTTTAGTAATTTCGCAACTAGATAATTTGGAACCACCTTGGGGCATAGGATTTGGCGCATTAACATCAGATACAGCAACAAATAATTGACTTCCTGTATACGATGATTTTGACGCAGACCAAGTAGTTAAATCGCCAGCACCACTACCATTATGGCACGTTGTACATTTGCTTTCTAAAATTGATTTTATATCCTTTGTGTATGTAATTGCATTAATTGTATCACAATCAGAAACGCCGGACTGTAAATCGTTTTCAGGATTTAATTTTTTGAAATTATCATAGTAGCAGCTCGAAAAAGTACTCGCTAACACTATAGATAAAATTGATAATGGTATTTTTTTCATTGTAGTTTTATTTTAGTTGTTTTTCGCTCCTTGACCAATCCAAACATATATTAACTGCATTTGCTTTTCAGTTAACTCGCTATAAGGTTTTTTAGGCATTATTTCTTCAGAGTTTAGGGTTGATATTGTTTTATATAATTTACTTTCTTCTGGATGTCCTTGTTTAATTCCTCCATCAGAGATTAAACTTTCATAAGAAGTTAATTTGAATTTGGGCTTTAATGTGTCAGCACCATGACAACCACTAAATGCACAATTACTGGATATGATAGGAGCAATTGCTGTTTTATAGCTTACTTCAGTTAACGTTTCAAATTTCGTTTTATGCTTACAGGAGCTTAAGGCAATCGCAATTAATATTATTTGAATAAAAAATAATTTACATATTGATTCTGTTTTTTTACCCATAATTTTGTTTGTTTGTCTAAAATAAATATTTTTTTTGATTATTTGTATTTTTTAAAATTAAAGTTAAAAACTGAAGTTATACTGTGTTTTCGTAAAATTTTTTAAATTTCTGAATGACAAATGTTTATGCGGTTTAACCTTTATTATTATTATTAAATTAGCGATTTAAAATGAACTAATTATGAATATTTTAATTGTTGAAGACGAATTAAAATTAGCGGAAGAAATAAAAAACTACCTAAGTGACTTTAAATATGTGTGTAGTTGTGTGCCTTTATTTTCTAAAGCACTAGAATCTATCAATAGTCAAGAGTTTGCTATTGCCCTTGTGGATATCAATTTGCCTGATGGAAATGGTATAGAAATTATAAAATATATTAAATCAAAAAAGTTGGCAGCAGGTATTATTGTGATGTCGGCTGTTAGTGAATTAGATATTAAAATAAATGCTCTAGAAGCTGGGGCTGATGATTATTTAATTAAACCATTTCATTTATCAGAATTAAATGCTCGAATAAAAGCCTTAATTCGCCGTAATCAATATCAAGGTAATAATATTATAGAGTATAAAGAAATTAGTATTGATATACCCAAACTACAAGTAAGTATTAATGGTAATGTAATTAGTTTAACTAATAAAGAATATGAATTGCTGTTGTATTTTATTGCTAATGCAGGTAAAGTAATTACTAAAGAAGCCATAGGATATAGTGTATGGAGTAATCATTCTGATATGGATGTATCCAACGATATTATTTACACTCACATTAAAAATTTGCGTAAAAAATTAGTTGCCAGTGGTTGCGAAGATTATGTGAAATCTGTATATGGTATTGGTTATAAATTTGACACATAACACATTTAAATAGATGAAACTTTTATATAAAAATATTTTAATCAATACGATTGCCTCCATCATTATTCTTTTTTTAGGAGAGTATTCGTTGTATTATTTTTTAAATAATAAAATTGAAAACGAAACTATTGAGCATTTATATTTTGAGAAAGAATTAGTAAACAAAGCTTTAAAGCAAGGAGTTGATATAGCTAATTTTAAAACCAATGTTGGTGATGATATTGCGATTACTAAAGTTGATACATTACAATATGATCAAGGAGTGATAAAGGAGTTTGAAGTAAAAGAAGAATATGAGGACGAATATTTTACATCGAAAAAAATTGTGTTTGATGTTGAACAAAATAAACAGTTTTATCGAGTAAATATTATTAAAACATTTGATGGAACAGAGGGAATTATCGAAAGTTTATCTCTCATTCTTTTTGTATCAGGTTTATGTTTATTAATTATACTAATAGTATTAAACATGATTGTTTATTCGAAATTATTTTCACCATTATCTAAATTGATTGTAGAAATAAAATCCTTTAGTGTGCATAATCTAAAAAAAATTATAGCACCAAAAACATCTACACTTGAGTTTAGTGAATTAGGCGATAATGTGAGTTTAATGTCTGAGAAAATTATTTCAGATTATACTTCCATGAAAGAATTTACTGAAAATATGACTCATGAAATTCAAACCCCCTTGGCTGTTATACAAGCTAAAATAGAAATTTGTCTGCAAGATAAAGCATTGAGCGAAACCCAAGCTATATTATTAACAGATTCCACTAAAGCAATTAATAAATTAGTAAATATAAGTAAAGGTTTGTCGTTATTAAGTAAACTAGATAATGGAGAATTTACGTCTACTCAAAATAAAAACATTACAAGTTTTATTCACGAACGTGTTAGCTACTTTTCTGACTTTATAGAAAGTAAAGAGTTGATAATTGAAGAGCATTATGAGAATGATATTGTTGTAAAAATGGAAGCGTCGTTGTGCGAAATTTTGATAGATAATATTTTTAAAAATGCCATTAAACATAATATACAGCAGGGAAAAATTATTATTTCTACTAAAAGTAATCAATTAATAATTTCTAATACGGGTTATAAACCTCAAGGTTCTGTTGAAGATTTTTTTAAACGTTTTTATAGTAAACACTCAAGTATATCTTTAGGGCTGGGTTTATCTATTGTTAAAAAAATTGTTGAGATATATAATTTTAAAATTAGTTACAAATTCGAAAGCAATTTACATAGTATTACAGTTGATTTTAATTAAGCTTCAATCTCAACTATAGCAGGATTAATAATAAATTTAGAAATAAGTTTTTCTATTTTTTCGTTGTAAGAAGTTGCGAATACTAAATGTTGGCACTTTGGCAAGCTATGAATCATTCTATCTATTTGCCCCTGGAATTCGTTTTTAATCATTAATTCAGCATCATCTAAAACAAAAAAAATGAGTTTGTTTAAATTAATATGTTGTTTTAAATATAAATCAAAAGCACGTTTTGGCGTTGCAATTATAATATCACAGCCAGCATAGATGCTTTCGCCTTGCTCATCAATTCCTGCTTGCTTATTAATTCTCCCTTTTTCGTGAGCAACACAAATACGTAAGTTAGTATTTTTAGCTAAAAGATTAAATTGATCTTCGGCTAAAATAACTTTATCAGTATCGGGCATTAATACTAGTGCTCTTGGTGCGTCTTCAAATGCATTTTGCAGTTTATTAATTATTGCAAGAGCAATTAAAGTTGTTTTTCCTGAATTATCAGGCGCAATACCAACAACATCGTTACCTCCATTAATGCGAGCCAATAGTTTTTCTTGAATTATTTTTGGCTCTTCAATGTTAAATTCTAATACGGTATTAAATAAATTTTTATTTAATTTTTCTTTAAAAATACTCATGATGTTATCTTTTAATTCCTTTTTGGTTTAATGCTTGTTGGTAGGCTAATGCGTTTTTTTGATGAAGACTGTAATCATTCGTGTAGCTCGAATAGCCACTAAAATCAGGCTTGGCGCAAAAATAAATATAATTGTGTTTCGTGTAATTTAATACAGCATCTATAGTTGATGTATTAACTAAGCAAATTGGACCAGGAGGTAATCCTACGTATTTATAGGTATTGTAGGGTGAATCAATGTTTTTATCTGCAGATAATACTCGTTGCACATCAAAATTGCCATTAGCAAAAACGATGGTTGGATCGGCTTGTAATTTCATATCCTGATGAAGGCGATTAATGTATACGCCCGCAATTTTTTGTTGTTCGCTTTTAATAGCGCTTTCAGATTGTACAATTGAGGCAATGGTAGTTACTTGACCAATAGTATAACCTATAGCTTTAGCTTTGGCTTTTCTGCTTGATGTCCAGAAATCATCATAATTTGTTTTTATTAATTTAAATAAGTCATCAATGTGTGTTGTCCAATTTACCTCGTAGGTTTCAGGAATAATTAAACACATCATATTATCAGGATTTAAACCATATTTTTTTTCTAATAATTCATCATTAAAACAATAGTCTTCTAATTCTGATTCGTCAATTTCTAGTTTGTCTGCAACATAAGTTATAAATTCTTCCTTGGTACGTATTTGTGAATTGAAAAACAATTTTACTTTTTCTTGCTTACCATTCAATAACATTTTTACTATGGAACGGTTGTTCATTTTTGCTCCTATACGATACTTTCCTGGAATAATGTTTTTATCCAAGCCCATTTGTTTAGCAGTCCATTCAAAGGTTTCGTGGTTATCAATAATATTTTCAGAATAGAGTTGATCTAACACATCATCTAACGTGGCGTTAGTTTTAATATAAATGTAGGTTGAGTTTTTGCCATTTAAATGAACGTTGTTTTTAAACACATTTTCGTAAGCCCAGTACGCACCAAAAACAATGGCAACTAGTATACATAAGGATATAAGTTTTTTAATCATACTTCAATTTTCTATTTCAAGAGTAGTTCTTTAATTAATACAAAAATACCCACACATAAAGTAAACCAACCAAAAGCGGGTTTTAGTTTTTTAGATGAAATTTTATTTGAAAGTAAACTGCCTAATAAAATCCCTAAGCCACATATTAATGAAATGATGCATAAAAATTTCCAGTCTAATGGTTGATGACCTATGTTACCTATAAAACCAATAATAGAATTTAACGCAACGATACATAACGAAGTGCCAATTGCTTTTTTAAAATTCAATCGAACAAAAATCATTAATACGGGTACTATAATAAAGCCACCACCAGCTCCAACAAAGCCTGTAATAATACCAATTAAAACACCTAATAAAATTACAAACGGTACACCTAAAGGCGTTTTTGTAAACTCATTCCATTTCACATCTTTTACTCTGTTTGGTTTACGAGTAATAATCATAGAGTAGGAGGCACTTAAAATTAATAAGGCAAACACCACCATAATGAGTGTGTGTTTTTGTACTTCGTATCCACTAAAATAAAATTGATTAGGCAATGATGGCATAATAAACTTACGCATACAAAATACCGTGATAACGGATGCAATGGCAAAATTTAAAATAGCTTCTACACTTACTTCGCCTTTTTTTACATAACTACCTGCACCAACTAAGGCTGTAATCCCTACAATAAATAACGAGTAGGTAGTTGCCAAGCTAGCTTCCATACCTAATATATATACCAACACCGGTACACCTAATAAAGAACCACCACCACCGATGAGCCCAAGTATGAGTCCAATAACTAAAAACGATGCGTATCCAAAAATTTCCAAAATATATTTTTTATAAATTATTTAAAATAGTTTCATCAACCATATTTGCTAAGGTTACTCTTAAATTTGGCGTGCGTTCCATTTCGCGTTTAATGGCAAAGTTAGCTTCTTTATTGCGAGCCCAAGCTCTACGAGCAATACCATTATTCACATCCCAAAACAACATTGATTTTAAGCGACGATCTGCATCCGCGCTTCCATCAAGTACTAAACCGAAACCGCCATTAATTACTTCGCCCCAACCAACACCACCACCGTTGTGTAAACTTATCCATGTTGCTCCACGGAAACTATCACCTACAAAATTTTGCACAGCCATATCAGCCGTATATTTTGAGCCATCATAAATATTGGATGTTTCGCGATAAGGGGAATCAGTTCCACTTACATCATGGTGATCGCGACCTAATACAACAGGCGCTGAAATTTCTTTAGAAGCAATGGCTTTATTAATGGCTTCCGCGATTTTTACACGACCTTCGCTATCAGCATATAAAATCCGGGCTTGCGAGCCAACTACTAAATTGTTTTTCATCGCATCACGAATCCAAATAATATTATCGCTTAGTTGTTGTTTAATTTCGGCTGGTGCCGTTTTGTATATTTCCTCTAAAACAGATAAAGCAATTTCATCAGTCTTACGTAAATCATTTTCGTTAGCACTTGTGCAAACCCAACGGAACGGACCAAAGCCGTAATCAAAACACATAGGCCCTAAAATATCTTGCACGTAGCTTTTGTATTTAAACGTTGCGCCAACGTGCCCGCCTTTAATAGGTTTTTCTGTTTGATAAATATCTGCACCAGCTCTGCCTGCTTCTAATAAAAAGGCATTACCATAATCAAAAAAGTACATGCCTTTAGCTGTTAAAGTATTTACAGCATTGGCATGACGCACTAATGTTTTTTGTATTTCTATTTTAAAAGCATCTGGATTTTCAGCCATCATGCGATTGCTTTCATCCAATGATAAACCCGCAGGATAATAACCTCCAGCCCAAGGATTGTGTAAGGATGATTGATCAGAGCCAATATCAACCGACATATTTTCGTTTACTAAGCGCTCCCATAAATCAACGACATTACCTTGATAAGCTAAAGAAACAGCTTCTTTAGTTGATTGTGCCGTTTTAATACGAGGAATTAATAAATCTAAATTTTCATAAACTTCATCAACCCAACCTTGTGAGTGACGAGTATGCACTGCTTTTGGATTAATCTCCGCCGTTACCGAAACTAAGTTGGCAATTTTTGCAGCCTTAGGTTGCGCACCACTCATACCGCCTAAACCACAGGTTACAAAAAGAAGACCCGAACCAGCCCCCTCTAACTCCCCCGAAAGGGGAGAACTGTCGGCTGTATTTTTAACCGTTTGTGAATGTTCTAACTCCTTTCCCTTCGGGGAAGGTTGGGATGGGGCTACTCTTCTTGCCGCATTCATCACTGTAATACAAGTGCCATGCACAATGCCTTGTGGGCCAATATACATAAAGGAACCAGCAGTCATTTGCCCGTATTGCGTTACACCTAATGCATTAAATTTTTCTAAGTCATCAGGTTTACTGTAATTAGGAATCATCATACCATTAGTAACAACTACACGTGGCGCATCTTTATGAGATGGGAATAATCCCATTGGATGACCGCTATACAATACTAAGGTTTGCTCATCAGTCATCGTTGCTAAATACTGCATCGTTAAAAGATATTGCGCCCAGTTTGAAAACACAGCTCCATTACCACCGTAGGTAATTAATTCGTGAGGATGTTGTGCTATGGCATAATCTAAATTATTACTAAGCATGTGCATAATAGCCGCTGCTTGTATAGATTGATGTGGATACTCATGAATAGGTCGAGCAAAAATCTTATAATCCGGACGGAAACGATACATATATATTCGTCCGTATGTTTTTAACTCTTCTGAGAATTCTTTTGCTAAAACCGCATGATGTTTTGGTTCGAAATAACGTAATGCATTTTGTATGGCTAATTTTTTTTCATCAGCAGTTAAACTATCCTTACGTTTTGGAGCGTGATTAATAGTTGTTTCGTATGTTTTTGGTTGTGGTAATTCGTTAGGTATACCAGCTAATAGGTGTTGTTGAAATTCAGATGAAGTCATTGATTTAGTAATTAATTTCAGCCCTGAATTTACAAGAAAATATTGACTTTTTGAATGAGTGTTTTTAACAAAAAAGGACTATCTCATTGAGATAGTCCTTTTAATATTTTATGAATATTTTTGAGAAAAACTAGTCTTTTAATTTCACAATGATAAACTCTGTACGGCGGTTTTTTGCATGCTCTTCTTCTGAGCAAGTTGGTTTAACTTTTCCTTCGCAGGCACAGGTATTTAATAATTTACTTTCGCCGTAACCTTTACTACTAACGCGTGTTTTATCAGTTCCTTTTAATACTAAATAATCAGCTGAAGCTTTAGCTCTTGCGCCAGACAATTTAATATTTGCAGCTGCAGGGCCTCTACAATCTGTATGAGCGCCAAGTTCAATTATCATTTGAGGATATTTTTTCATTAAAGCGGCCATTTTATCTAATTCGATTGCAGCATCCGGTCTAATTTTAGCTTTTCCTAAATCAAAATAAATAGGCTTAATGTCAATCGCTTTAGCTAAGTCAACACCTATTTCAACTTTAGCAATGGTTAAAGCTAATAATTCATTCATCTGAATTTCACCTTCTTTTTTAATTTCCTGGTAATAGTTTAATGTTTTGGTAATGAATCCTTCTTTCTCAACGGTAACTTCGTAGGCTAATTTATCGCCCACTTTTTTAGTTGGTAATTGTTTAGAGTATTCACCGTTTTTATCGGTTTTAATCATTTCAGTTAAATTGTTGTCCACTAAATCTTTTAATGTAATTCTTACATCTGGTATACCAGCACCTGTGCGAGCATCATAAATAGCCGCTAATAACGAGATGTTTGATTTTTTACCCATTACATATTCTTTAATAAATTCTTCTTCTTCGGTAGATGATTTTGTAGAAAGAGAATCGGTAATGTCAGCATATTTATCACGCTGAATGGTTAATCCATAATTAATATCTTCTTCTAATACAGTTTGAAATTCACCTTTTTCATTGGTTTCAAAGGAATCAGTATTTAATTTAATTTTTGTAAACGTTAATGGTTCGCTAGATTCTTTGTCTTTTACAACAATGTTAACAGTTTTGCCACGAGCTACTTTTCTTAAAACTTCAACAGCATAAACATCATCATTTAATCCGCCATCTTTTCTGTTTGAGCTTAAGTAACCTTTTTTACCATCTGGATTTAAATTATATGCGAAATCATCGTGCGCACTATTTACGGGTTTTCCCATATTGTAAACTCTTCCTGCAACATCATCTTTAATTTTAGTTTCATATACATCTAACCCACCAATACCATCGTGTCCGTTTGATGAAAAATACAAATGATTATCTTCTGTTACAGAAGGAAACACTTCGTTACCAGCCGTGTTAACTTTACTACCTAAATTTATGGGAGATCCCCAAGTTCCATCGCTACCTAACTTACAGTACCAAATATCCATTCCGCCTTTTCCACCACCCATATCTGATGAGAAGTACAACGTTTTACCGTCGGTGCTAATAGCAGGATGCGCACAGTTATACTCTTTGTTATTTACTTTTAAATCTAATAAAGAAAAAATACTTCCACGAACGATAGTTGCTTGGAATATGCGTAGTTTTCGAAATCCATCTAAGCTCTTACCTTTTTTACCAGAACCATTACGAGTAAAAAATATCGTGTTTCCATCTTTAGAAAAACTCATAGGGCCATCATTATATTTTGTAGAAAAGTCTTCTAAAAAAACAATGGGTTTAGAAAATTTACTATCACCTTCTTTAGTCGATATAAACATTTTAAGATAATTGTTATCCGTCCAACCGTGTTTACGAGTTATCCATGATGCCTTAGCACGAGACGATGCAAATACAACATGATCGTTATTAAAAGTTACAGCGCCAAAATCATTGTATTTAGTATTAAAGGTTACTGTATCTAACTTATATGCATCAGCATTTTTGGTATACTGAGCCATTTTTTCTAAGCCTTTCACAATGTTTTCTCCACGCTTATCGCCTTTGTATTCGCTGATGTATTTTTTTGCATCATCGTAACTGCCAGCTTCCATTAAAGCTTGGCCATAATATAATTTATGTAACTCTTCAGCTTTGCCTGATCTAACAAGTTTGCCGTAAGCTAATAATTGGCCTTTGTTATCATTCGTTAAACGATAGCAATCACCTAAATTAGATAACACATCAGCGTTAGAGCTGTCCTTTTTTATGACCACTAAATATTTTTCGATGGCCTGACTGTATAATTTTGAACTATACAATTTATTGGCACTGGCGATAGTTGCTTTTTGAGAATAGGCATTAATACCAAAACTTAAAACGGCAACAATTATAAAAACTACTTTTTTCATAAAAATTAAAAATATCTTGGTGTAACTACTTTACGTTGTTTGTAAGAAAAAACATATCCTAGGGCTATTTCGTGTGAACCTTTAGAATATTTTTGTATATCATTTAATGTGTAATCGTATGAATAACTTACAATAAATTGTGGATTAACTTGTACTCCTAAGATAGCTGATACATCTGCACCGCTTCTGTATGAGACACCTGCCCAAATTAAATTTTTGATTAATACATTTACATTTACATTGTATAACAATGGAGCATTTTGTACCACTTGTACCATTGCTTGGGGTTTGATTTTTAGAGCATCGCTAATTTCAAATACATTACCTACAGTTAAATAGTAATGGAATTTTTGAGCATTTAATGTTGTCGATTTATCAAAATTACCAGTTGAGCTAAATTTATAACTATCATCAACCATGCGAGGTACCGATAGTCCTGCATAAAATGTACGAGTATAGTAATAAATTCCTGCGCCAAAATTTGGTGCAATGATGCTAGGGGTGTTATTGGATACTTGTATATCACCACTTTCAGTTGCTTTTAATTCTGATAATTTATTTATTTGATTATGTATACCAGCCATTAAACCAAAAGATAAGGTTCCTTTTTTTCCTGCTTTAATACGATAAGCGTAATCTAAGTAAGCTAAATTGCGATTTAGTTTTCCGATAGATTCGTTCAACAAACTAATGCCTAAGCCCATTTTATTGTTCATTAATGGTCCGTGTAAAGAGAAAGTTGTCGTTACCGGACGACCAGGAAAACTAACCCACTGCTGACGATGTAAAGCATTAACCGCCATAGCATCCTTACTGCCAGCATAAGCAGGGTTAATATACATTTCGTTAAACATATATTGTGTAAACATAGCGTCGTACTGTGCTTTGGAAGCTAACGATGCAAACACGATTGCGATTAATATTAAACTTGATTTTTTCATCTGTATATTTTTTAAATTCTATTAGTATTGTAAAACAACATATCCGTTAATAGCGCTTGTTTTTCCATCAGCAAACTCAACAATGTAATAGTATGTTCCTTGCGGTAATTTACTATTGCCAATCATCATATCGCTTACGTTTGGTGTTCCATCCCAAGTGTTATCATACATAGAGTTTTGGTAAACTTTACTTCCCCAACGGTTATATACTGTTAACTTAGCTTCGATGTCGCGAATACCTTTAATTTTAAATACATCATTGATACCATCACCATTTGGAGTAAATACCTCAGGGATAAATAAATCTACATCTGGTAATATAATAACTGTTGGTTTATTCTCTCCTACGTCAGATGCATTGTTATTGGAGTTCGGATCTGGATCATAACCTGTGTTAGAAGTATCTCTTACGGCATTACCTAAACTACCAGTACCAATTAATATAGCGCTATTTGTAAGGCTTGTTAAAGTATCTGGTTTTAAATTAATAACTAATGTAATAGTTTCTACAGAACCTGGAGCTAATGAACTTGAACCAGCGTTTAATAAATTAATATTACTTAATCCATTATAGAAATTATTAGTCACTAAACTACTTGAGCTTGTTGCTAACGATTTGATTGTATAATGTGCTGGCTGAGTGATTAATAACGTGTCTTTTATTTGAACATTAGTAATCATATCATTACCATAATTTTTTACAGTTAATATGTAAGTTACATCTAATGATTTATCATCCAATGGTTCTGTTACACTACCAAATTTAGCTAAACCTAAACTAGTGTTTGGTAAATTACAAACTGTAGGATTTAACATAATTGTAGTATCGTGTACACAACCATTACCACTGAATAAACGAATGGTGTATGGTGTAGCGCTCGCAGGATTTACTAAGGTATTAGTTAATACACCGCCAAATGGAATTGCAAATGCAGTACCATAAGTTGCACCACCAATATAAGTTAACGCTTGTGAATAATCATACGTATCACTATTTGAGAAATTTGATAACATTAAAGTGCCATCGCTATTTGCTAGTGTTCCCGAACAAGTTGCATCCATAGTCATTGCAGTAAATGATGGGGCAGTTGTGTTTGTTCCAATAGTTAATACAACATCAGTAAAGCACCCATTTGATGGATCTGTAGTTGTTAATGAATAATCGCCAGCTACATTAATTGTTGGATTTGCAATAGATGATGTGAAACTTGCAACGCCTGTCCAGTTGTAATTATAGGTGATAGCTGTATTTGTAATAACAGATAAGGTTACTGTTGAGTTACAGCCTAAGCTTGGTTGCGGAGCTATTAAGCCAACAATTGGCGCTGTTGTATTACTTATAACAGTTACAGCAGATGTTGCTGTACAGCTTGATGCTAAATCAATAACGGTTAATGTATAATCACCAGCTGATGTTATTCCTGTTGGGTTTTGAATAGCAGCTGTGTAAGAATTTGGCCCTGCCCATGCAAATGAAACATTTGTGTTTGATGATGTTGCAGATAAATCAACACTTAATGTATTACAAGTGATTGCACTAGTTACACTTGATGTGATAATAGATGAACCGCTAACTACAACATCAATTGTCTGAGATGCAACACAACCACCATTATCACCTAATACTGTATAAGTAGTTGTGATAGTTGGGTTATCAGTTGCTGATGTCCCTAAAGTATTCATTGGCATCCAAGTATAATTTGTAGCACCTAAAGCTGATAAGGATGTTGTTGATCCAGAACATAAGATAGATGGATTAGCCACTGCTGTAATTGTTGGGCCACCTGCTACAACTATTAAATCTATTGTGTTAGTTCCAATACAGCCTAAGCCATCATCACCAATAACCGTGTAGGTTGTATTTGCTAACGGAGCATCGCTTATGCTTGCACCATTAACACCTAAAGGATTCCACGTATATGTTGCAGCACCACTTGCCGTTAATACAGCTGTTGATCCAAGGCATAAAGTGCTTTGGTTTGTAGTTAATGTTAATGTTGGCATTGTACCTACATTAATTGTAATTGTTTCAGATCCTGTACAAGTGCCATTATCTCCTGTAACTGTATATTTTGTTGTTACAGTTGGGCTGTCCGAAATACTAGCAGTATTTGCTGCTATTGGACTCCACGTGTAATTTGCTGCGCCACTTGCTGTTAATGTAATTGTACCACTTCCGCATAACGTTGTTGCAGTAGTTGCAATGCTTAACGTTGGAGCTCCTTTCACATTAATGAAAATTGTTTGAGAAGCTATACAACCCAATCCATTATCTCCATCAACCGTATAAGTTGTAGAAATTGTTGGAGTTACTGAAGCGATAGTGCCTGTTATTGCCCCTGGATTCCAAGTATAAGACGATGCGCCATTTCCAGTTAAAGTAACTGTAGTTCCGGCACAAACATCTGTAGCACTTGCTGATGCTATAACAGTTGGTGTATTAGATACATTAATTGTAATTGTGTTTGATGCAAAACAACCAGCTGCATCGTTACCGTCAACTGTATAAGTTGTTGTTATTAATGGACTATCGGTTACTGTTGCATTATTAGATGCTAATGAGTTCCAAGTATATGTAGATACACCACTTGCTGTTAATGTTACTGTTGATCCAACACAAATAGAGTTTGATGAAGCAGTAATATTTATTGTTGGATTATTTACACTTACTATAATACTTGCTGTTGCAGAACAACCATTAGCGTCACTACCTGCAACTGAATATGTTGTTGTTACACTTGGATTATCTAAGGCTGTATTTGTAACCGAAATAACTGGAGCACTCCAAGTATATGTAATTGCACCACCAGAAGTTAAGGTAACCGAACCTGCTCCACATAAAGTATTGGTAGATGCTGATAACGTTACAATTGGAGCAGCATTTACATTTACAGTTATGGTTTCTGTACCAATACAACCTGCACCATTGTCTCCGCTTACCGTATAAGTTGTTGTAATGGTTGGTGTGTCAGTTACATTTGCGCCGATTAATCCTGATGGATTCCAAGTGTATGTTGCGGCGCCATCTGCTGTTAAAGATACTGTTGAACCCGCGCATATTGTACTTGCACTAGCGCTTAAAGTTAAAGTTGGTATAGTATTTACAACTAAATCAATAGTTTGTGTGCCTACACAAGTTCCATCAGCACCTGTTACGGTATATTGAGAAGTTGCAGTTGGTGTTACAGCTATTGATGTACCATTTACATTTAATGGCATCCAAGTATATGTTGTTGCGCCGATTGCTGTTAATGTTGCTGCGCCACCAATGCATATTGCTGTTGGTGTACTTGTAACAGTTAAAGTTGGAGTTACTGTTGTGCTTATAACTGTAACTACAGTTGTAGCAGTACAAAAAGCTGTTAAGTCTATTACACCTAACGTATAGTCACCTGCAGTAGTTATTCCTGTTGGATTTTGAACAGCTGATGTATAAGAGTTAGGTCCACTCCAAGCATATAGAGCATTAGTTGATGTTGATGTGCCAAATAAATCTACTGATGAATTAGTGCATGAAATAACACCACTAACTGTTGCCGTTGGACTTAAAGAAGTAACCAATGTTTGTACTGTTTGTGTTGATGCACATAAACCTAGGTCGCCAGTTACTGTATAGGTTGTATTAACCGCTGGTGTTACAGTAATTACAGAACCATTTAATACACCAGGCATCCAAGTATAATTGGTTGCACCTAATGCTGTTAATGTTGCTGTTGATCCAGCGCATATTACAGATGGTATCGAAACTGCAGTAATTGTTGGATTTGGAGCAACAGTAACATCAATTGTAGATGAAGCAGAACAACCTAAAACATCTGTTCCATCAACCGTATACGTTGTAGTTGTTGCCGGTGAGTCGGTAATAGTTGAACCATTCATTGCTAAAGGATTCCAAGTATAAGTAGATGCTCCGTTAGCTGTTAAGGTAACCGTATTTCCAGCACAGATTGTAGTTGCGCTTGTGCTCAATGTTAATGTTGGAATAGTATTTACTGTTACTGTAATCATGGATGTTGATGAACATCCAATAGGATCTTCGCCAGTAACATTATATGTTGTTGTAATAGTAGGGGAATCTGTAACAGTTGGAGTATTTGATGCAATTGGGCTCCACGTATAATTTGTAGCACCGCTTGCTGTTAATGTTACATTACCAGTTCCGCATAAAGTTGTAGTTGATGCAGTAACTGTTAAGCTTGGTAAAGCATTTACATTAACGATAACGGTTGTGTTAGTTGTACAACCAAAAGCGTTGTCAGCATCAACTGTATAAGTTGTTGTAATCGTTGGACTAACGGCTACATTCGAACCAGTGATTGCTCCAGCATTCCAAGTATAAGATGAAGCTCCATTTGCAGTTAAACTGGTTGTGCTACCAATACATATTGTAGATGATATTGCAGAAGCTGTAATGGTTGGAATTGGATTAACAACTAACGCTATTGTATTAGAGTTTGAACAACCAAAGGCATCCATTCCTAGCACAGTATAGGTAGATGTAATTGTTGGAGACACAACTACATTTATACCTGATGTTCCCGTAGGAGACCATGTATAATTAGTTGCTCCATTACATGTTAACGTTGCATTTGCCCCAGCGCATATGGCTGTTGTATTTGCAATTGCCGTCACTGTTGGATTTGGATTAACTAGTAATTGCAACGTTTGTGTTGCTGAACAGCCTAAAGCATCTATTACATCTACTGTAAATATTGTAGTTGCTGTTGGTGATATTGTTGCAGGAAAAGCAGATGACACTCCATTTAAACTATATGTAAAGATTGGCGTCCCACCAGAAACAGTTTCTGTTATCGTTGCTGAAGCTCCTAAACATATAGCGGTTGGAGTAACAGCAGCTGTTAAAGTTGGTGTTTGATTAACGGTAATAGCAACAGTATTAGTGGTTGAACATCCTGTTGTGTTTGTTCCAACTACTGAATAAGTTGTTGTAATAGATGGTGTAACTGAAATCAAACTTCCGGTTAATACTCCTGGTGTCCACGTATAATTTGTAGCACCACTTGCTGTTAAACTAACAGTATTACCAGAACATATTGTTGTGGAACTTGATACAATTGTAATGGTTGGTGTTGTACCTACTGTAACTGTTATTATAGATGTATTACTACACACACCACTTACACCTGTTACGGAGTATGTTGTTGTAATGGTTGGCGTTACAGAAATTGTTGTTCCTATTAGTGCTCCAGGATTCCAAAGATAATTTGTTGCACCAAAGGCTGTTAATGTTGCAGTGCCATTTGTACAAAGCAAAGTTGGATTACTTGTGGCAGTTACCGTTGGAGTTGTATTAACTACAACTTGAATGGTCGATGTTCCAATACAACCATTTCCGTTGTCTCCTGCAAGTGTGTATGTTGCAGTAGCAGAGGGTGATATAATTGCAATAGGTCCAGCTATGTTTCCTGGATTCCAAGTATATGTTGTTGCGCCACTACCATTTAAAACAATAGAATTGCCGCTACATATATTAGTGCTTGATGCAGATGCTAATACAGTTGGTGATGTTAAAGAATTTATGGTAATTGTATTTGAAGACACACACCCTGCCGTATTTGTGCCTACAATCGAATAGGTTGATGTTATGGTAGGTGTTACAATAACGCTAGTGCCGTTTGTTCCCATCGGACTCCAAGTATAATTGCTTGCTCCGCTAGCTGTTAAACTCACTGTTGAACCTGGACAAACACTGGTTGATGATGCCACAATGTTAATCGTTGGATTTGACGCTACAACTAAATTTAAAGTTTTAGTTCCTATGCAACCATTAACATTTGTTCCTGTTAAAGTATATGACGTGGAAATAGTTGGTGTAACAACTGTTGATGCTCCTGTAATATTTCCTGGATTCCAAGTGTAAGTTGTTGCTCCGGTTCCAGTTAGGGTTGCACTATTACCAGAACATAAAACTGTTGGATTACTTGTTGCTGTTAATGTTGGTAAACTATTTACAACTAGCTGAACTGTTTGAGTATTTAAACACCCACTTACATTTTGGCCAGTAACTGAATATGTAGTTGTTACAATTGGGGATACGCTAATGCTTGACGCTACTGTACCTGAAGGAGACCAAGTATAACTTGTTCCGCCTCCAGCTGTTAACGTTGCCGAATTACCAACACAAATGGCAGTTGGAGAACTAGTTGCAGTTATTGTTGGACTATTAATCACGCTAATGGCAACTGTATTAGTAGCAACACAGCCATTGATATTTGTGCCAGCTACAGTATAAGTTGTGGTTACGGTTGGAGATACTGCAACTACAAATCCAGTTAAATTGCCTGGATTCCAAGTAAAGGTGTTGGCTCCACTAGCTGTTAAGGTTGTTGTTAGTCCACTACATAAAGTTGCAGATGATGCAACTATATTAACTGTTGGGTTCGGGTTTACTTTTAAATCTACAGTTGTTGTTGATGTACAATTTAAAGATGTTGTTCCTATAATAGAATAGGTGATTGATACTGTTGGTGTGATAACAAAACTAGCTGTTGTAATAGCCCCAGGATTCCATGTATAACTATTAGCTCCTGTTACTGTTAAGGTAGATGAATTACCTAAACATACAGCTGGTGGATTGCTTGTTGCATTAATAGTAGGTGTTGGATTTACTT
>JAYSTR010000109.1:0-4219 GCA_043719555.1 Bacteroidota bacterium
TCAATTATCACAATTACCTGATATTTTTTATTGCTTAAAAAAATTAAGCATCGCTTTTTTTCAGGACAATCTGTTTGTTGAGTTTCCTATGCAATTAACATCATGTGAGCGGTTGCAAATGATTAGTTTCAAATCAAATCAGATTACCACCATTGCCGAAAACGCTCTACCAAAAAACACGCGTTGGTTAATTTTAACAAACAATAAAATCACAGCGTTGCCAAAATCTATAGGAGATTGTAAGCAGTTGCAAAAATGTGGATTAGCAGGAAACGCTTTACAAAATATTCCTACTACAATAAGTAAATGCGAAAACTTACAATTGTTACGTTTATCAGCTAATCAATTACAAAGTGCACCAACGTTTTTGTTTGAGGCGCCAAACCTAGCGTGGTTAGCGTTAGATGGAAATGTATTTAACAAAACAATCCAGGTTTCCGAAATTAATTTACAACATATTCATTGGAATGATATACAACTATTAGAATTGTTAGGTGAAGGTGCGTCGGGCCATATTTATAAAGTAAATATAAAAGGAATTGATTTTGCATTAAAATTATTTAAAGGCGAAGTTACCAGTGATGGCTTACCTTTCAGTGAAATGCAAGCAAATATAGCTTTTGACGAGCATCCAAATTTAACGAAGGTTGTTGGTAAACTATCGAATCATCCAGAAAATAAAGATGGATTAATTTTAGAATTAATACCACGTAATTATAAAAATTTAGGATTACCACCAAGTTTTAAAACTTGCACCAGAGATACGTTTACTGAAGCCACACAATTTACCATAGAACAAATTAAAATGATTGTTAAAGGCATTGCAAGTGCTTGTAATCATTTACACAACAATGGTATTATGCACGGCGATTTATATGCCCACAACATTTTAATTAATGAAAAGTATCATCCGTTGTTAGGAGATTTTGGTGCAGCAACATTATATAATCGCGCAGAAGATAAAACACAGCAATACGAAAAGCTAGATGTACGCGCCTTTGGTTATTTATTAGATGACTTACTAAATAATGTTGTAAGTAATGATAACAACAAGGCATTAGAAGAGATGATTGTTTTAAAAAACAAATGTTTGGTTTCTAAAGCTATTGATAGACCTTGTTTTGAGGAGATAATTCATTTTATGAATTAATTAAAAGCTATTTCGTAAGTATTACCTTGATAGGTTGTTTTAATTTTAAATTTCCCTTTTTTGGTTAACCTAACAATATGCCACTTTAAGCCGCTTTCTATAAATATATTTTTTGTCATTATGGTTGATTTAAATACGGGTAAATGCTGGTCAATTACTCCTAAACCACAATTTATTACAACACTCTTTTTTTTATCACTAAATGCGTAATCAAAATCAATAGTTTCGCTATTGTCAGTTACTATTCTTACTTTATTTTTCTGATTTTTTTCAGAAGAATTTATGAATTCAAAATTATTGAGGTTTTTTGGATTTGATATTTGTGGCGCACGTACAATGTATTTATTCATTGCCTCTAAACTATCGTTGCCATTAATTGTATAAGCAGTTATATATCCACTAAATGGAGTAAGTTTATCTGGATTTTTAAACCATAAATAATTTTCGTCATATTTTTTACAAGTTGCAAATAACAACAAGCAACAAAAACCTAACAGTATATATTTTGTGTTTGATATAATCTTCATTAGTATGAGTTTTAATAAAAGTTGTCACAAAGCTTTAAATAAAAAGCTGTTTCAAGTTTCCTTAAAACAGCTTCTTGCATAAAATAAGTATAGCGTTATACTGTTGCTTCTTTGTATTTTTCCATAAAGTCCATTGCTTTAACTACCATACCTGTAGAGCCTAAAAATAAGGGTGTGCGTTGGTGTAACTCTGTCATATCTAATTCCATAATACGTTTGTAACCATCAGTCGCTTTTCCCCCTGCTTGCTCAATAATAAACGATAAGGGGTTACACTCATACAACAAACGTAATTTTCCGTTTGGAGATTTTGTAGTTGTAGGATAAATATAAATACCACCAACAATTAAGTTACGGTGAATATCTGCTACACCAGAGCCAATGTAACGGCTGCTGTATGGGCGACTTGTATCTTTGTCTTCTTCTTGACAATACTTAATGTATTTTTTTACACCTTCAGGAAAGTGTAAGTGATTGCCTTCGTTTAATGAATAAATTTTTCCTTCAACAGGCATTTGCATATTAGGGTGAGATAAACAAAATTCACCAATACTTGGATCTAATGTAAAACCATTAACGCCTTTACCAGTTGTGTAAACAAGCATTGCTGATGAACCATAAATAATATAACCAGCAGCAATTTGCTCAGTACCACGTTGCATAAAATCTTCGTGAGTACCTGGACCATTTAAACTTACACGACGGTAAATAGAAAAAATAGTTCCAATAGAAACGTTTACATCAATATTCGATGAACCATCTAATGGATCCATCGCTACCACGTAACGCGCATTTTTAGAAATTTCAGAATCAATAGGAATAATATCTTCGTTTTCTTCGCTAGCAATAGCACAACATTCGCCTCCAGCTTTTAATGCAGCAATAAATTGATCGTTAGCAAAAACATCTAATTTTTTTACACGCTCACCTTGTACGTTTGTATCGCCAGTTTCACCTAATATTTCTACTAAACCTGCTTTTGTTACCTCGCGATTTACAATTTTAGCAGCGATAGCGATATCACGTAATAAACGAGATAATTCGCCTTTAGCAAAGGGGAAATCGTTTTGTTTTTCGATGATGAATTGACCTAATGTTTTTGCGTTCATGTTTTGTTGTTTAATGAGAGTATAAAAATAAAAAAAGTGCCCATATAAAGCACTTTTTAGTTATCACAATTTGTTATTTAGAATATTCGTCCTTTAAAAATTCACGCCAATCGCCCAAGTTAGAAATTACTTGAATTTGACGGTAGTGTAAATGAAATTGCTCTTCGTCTGTTTGGCTATTTAAAATGGCCAAACGGTATTTATCAAAGTTACTTAAAGCGTATTTTTCTTCAGCTGACAAAGCTTTTCCGCTAAATTCTTTATCACGCAAATCGTTGATGCTTTCGGCACCGCCAATATCTTTGGTTTTAAAAAATTGCTTAACTATGTCTGTATTTAATTTCATTGTTTTCAAAGATATAAAAAGGATTGAGTAATTTTGGATAAAAAACAAGTGTATTTCTAACAAAGGACTGTTTAAAATTGAAAAACAAGGGTAAAAACATCATTTTTTTAGTGTTATTGCTAAATTCCGTAGTGTTGTTTTCGCAAACTAAAGGGTATAGTAAGTACGAATGGCGATGGGCGTTTTGCTATCCAATTGTTGCGCTTAAATGTAAAAAAGCGCTACCTAAGGCTATTGAGATTTATGGGCAAAGTAAAAAACTACCAGAGTTAGATACCTTACAAAATGGCGGAAAACTAGATGCCTTTAGGCATACGTTTGTAATGGCCTATTTAGCACAAAAAGTAAATAAACACAAGCTAGTAAAACTAGGAATTGCACACGAAAAAGGGAATGAATTTCACTATAAAAAACATAAACTTGAGGATGGCGAACGTGCTGATAGTTTAAGCTGCGTGATGGATTTGTATAATAATAATGTTGGTATCAATATAGGAAATCAAAACAAAAAGATACATCCAGATTCTTTGAAAGCGTTGATTTTAAAGGCTATTGCACAGGGCGACTGTATATATATTAAACGCAATAACTTATACCATTACGTAACCTGTAATAACCAAGAGATAAATTTTAATGATTTTAAAACACGTTGGTTTGTGCCTAAATGTTTGATAAAAACGAATGAATAAGGCAATAAAAAAACGAGACTGTTGCTGAAAACAATCTCGTTTAAGTATTATAAAAATAATTAGTGTTTACTTAAGTAGTCAGCTACACCTTTGTGATCTGCATTCATACCATCTTTGCCTTTAGTCCAGTTTGCAGGACAAACCTCACCTTTTTCTTCGTTAAATTGTAACGCATCTAATACACGAATAGCCTCATCAACATTACGTCCTAAAGGTAAATCGTTAATTAATTGATGACGAACAACACCTGCTTTGTCAATTAAAAATAATCCACGGAAAGCAATCATATCGCCTGTTGCAAATAAATCACCGTTCTCGTTTACATCATAATCTCCTAACAAAGTATCAAAATTAATAGAGATGATTTTTGTTGTATCAGCTACTAATGGATAAGTAAT
>JAYSTR010000110.1:0-4210 GCA_043719555.1 Bacteroidota bacterium
ACTTTTTCGCCTATCCAAACGTTGTTTCCGATGCTTAAACGCCAAGGATATTTAATGTTAACGTAAGGTTTAATAACTACACCCTGCCCTATTTTAGCGCCAAATATTTTTAAAAATAAAATTTTAATTTTAGAAATTGGAAATGCTGAATTAAAAAACAATGCATTTACTACATACCAACTAATACGCTTTAAAGCTCCGCCTGGTTTATACCAATTATTATTAAATTTAGATAAATCGGTTTTAAGCTGCATATCTTAGTTAATCGTATCGCAGTTACAATTTTTTATAACAGATAATAGTTTTATGTCGTTTACAAAAGTAGTTGTATCTCTATCTTCAACCATCATTTCATAACGCGTTTCTAATTTATCAATCCCTTGTAAAAAGTACTGACCGTATGGCTTATGATGTACCTCACTAACATCATAGTTTACTTTAAAATGACGCAAATTAATTTTAAAGCCATCCTCTGTCATTACCAAACATTTTAATTTACACTTTACTTTATCAGATACTTGTAAATGTTGATGAGATAATTCTAACATTTTTAATTCGTTAGGACTAGAACAACCTTTTTTGTTAATGATGAAAATTAAAATAATTAAGCCTGGAATAAATCCAATTGCAAAAAAACGCAAGCGTTGCCAAAAGTTCATATTCTATATTAAATTGCAGCCATTAATAAATTAATATCTTTAAAAGGCAAGTTAAAGGTTTCACCTAAGAATTGATTTGTTAGAATACCATTATAAATATATACGCCATTTCTTACCCCCGAATCCTTACGAACTAAACTATCAAAGCCTCCCTCATCACCCATATTTAGTAATATTTGTTGAAATATATTACTAAAGGCATAAGAAGCTGTTCGAGCAACACGCGATGGAATATTAGGAACACAATAGTGTATAACACCGTGTTTTCTAAAAATTGGTTTAGTATGATTAGTAACATCCGATGTTTCAAACACACCGCCTTGGTCAATACTTACATCAATAATAACAGAACCTGTTTTCATTTCAGCAACCATTGCTTCCGAAACAATACAAGGCGCTCTACCTTTTGATACACGCATAGCTCCAATGGCAACATCAGCGCTGCGTAAATGTTTTTCTAAAACTTTTGGTACAATTACCGAAGTAAATACACGAGTACCTAACAAACTTTGCAAACGACGTAAACGCGATGTTGAATTATCAAATACTTTTACGGTTGCTCCTAAACCTAATGCTGCCCTTGCTGCAAATTCGCCAACAGTGCCAGCACCAATAATAATAACCTCTGTTGGAGATATACCACTAATACCACCTAATACGGAACCAACACCGTTATTAACGTTACTTAATAACTCCGCTGCAATTAATATGGATGTTCCACCTGCAATTTCACCCATTGCTCTAATAACAGGATAAATACCAGCTTCATCCGTTATCATATCATAAGCAACGCAGTTTAATTTTTTAGCAATTAATTTTTTTAAAAAATTTTCGGGTTGAACAGATAATTGTAAGGCAGAAAATAAGGTTTGCTTGGTTTGCATCATCTCAATTTCTTCGATGGTAGGTGGTGCAATTTTTAAAATAATATCTGCTTTATAAACTTCCTGAGGAGAATAAACAATTTCTGCGCCCGCCTCACTATAATCTGTATCATCAAAGTGTGCGGCTTTTCCAGCTCCTGCTTCAATAATAATTTGATGCCCATTTATAACCAATAATGCAACAGCATCAGGAACAAGTGCTACACGATTTTCCTGAAAAGCTATTTCTTTTGGTATTCCAATTTTTAGATGACCTTTTTTACGGGCAACTTCTAACATTTCTTCCTGTGGTGCATATGCGCCTTTGGTTAAAGAAAATAATACATCTTGTGTCATTACCATAATTTTATATTTACTAAATTAATAATCACTACCATAATACCGTGGAGCATTACAATCATCAAAATCTTTTTTCGGACGCCAAATAACACCCACTCTTAATTCAAAAGTTCTTGATCTGAATTTTACCGGGTCCGTATGATGGGTTATTACATCTGGATTATAATGGTATTCTATAAATGGTTTAAACTTACTGTATACCGAAAATTCGTAACCTATAGCAGCATCAGGACTAAAATTAAATTTAGGTAAATCGCCAATTACCGCTCCATAAGCACCAGCAGAACGTATTAAATTATATTCAATACGAGCACCTAACATGATATAAGGAAAACCTCTGTAACCTTCTCTTAAAAATATTTTAACAAAGTTGTTCCATTGTATATACGATAATTTATTTACTGCTCTGCCACCTCTTGAAATTGGCCACGGCGAAATTAAGGGGTGTTCCACAGCGCCTTTATTGCAGTATTCTAATTCTGTTTGCCAACGAATATGATCGTATTTTAAAAATTCCGCTAAAATACCAGCACTCCAACTAAAGTACTCGGTTGAGGCATGCGATGGAGCAGGAATTGTATGAGCAAAGAAAAACGAATCAACATCTAACGTATTTTTATATTTGTGAGCCGTTTGTGTTACACCAACAAAAGCTCCAATACCTCTAAAAAATTGAGCCTCAGAATTTAAAAAACACAAAGTAATTAAACTCGATATAATTATTTTTTTAGTTATCATTTTAAGCACTTATTGTTTCCATTGTTGAGTTTACCTTTTTAACTAAGCCTTGCAATACCTTACCTGGACCAACTTCTGTAAAATGCGTGGCGCCATCAGCTATCATTTGCGTTAAGGTTTGAGTCCATTTAACTGGAGCCGTTAACTGCGAAATTAAATTCAATCTAATTTCATCAGGATTAGAAACAGCACTAGCCGTTACATTTTGATAAACAGGACAAATAGGATTGTTAAATGTTGTTGCTTTAATGGCAGCTTCTAACTCAACACGAGCTGGCTCCATTAATGGCGAATGGAATGCACCACCAACAGGTAATACTAAAGCACGCTTTGCACCTGCAGCTTTCATTTTTTCGCAAGCAATATTTATTCCTTCTATAGAACCAGAAATAACTAATTGCCCTGGACAATTATAATTGGCAGCAACAACAATATGACCAGCATCTGTAATTTCTTTACAAATGTTTTCGATAATAGCATCATCTAAATTTAATACAGCAGCCATCGTTGAAGGATTTAACTCACAAGCTTTTTGCATAGCCATTGCTCTTTTGTAAACAAGCGTTAAAGCACTTTCAAAACTTAATGTTTGATTCGCTACCAATGCCGAAAATTCGCCTAATGAGTGGCCTGCAACCATATCAGGAGAAAATCCTTCACCTAATGTTTTTGCTAAAATAACTGAATGTAAAAAAATAGCCGGTTGTGTAATTTTTGTTTGCTTTAATTCTTCATCAGGACCAGCAAACATCGTATCTGTGATGTTAAATCCTAAAATTTCGTTTGCTTGATGAAACAATGTTTTTGCCAATGGAGAGTTATCATATAAATCTTTACCCATTCCAGAAAACTGTGAGCCTTGCCCAGGAAATACGTATGCGTTTGCCATATTTTTTTTAATAATTAAACTAAATTGTACAGATTATAAAGTTAGCAGAAATTTGATAACAAACAAGGAGTGTAAATACAGTAATAGTTAACGATTAGGTGTTAATTAACTTTTTAATAATATCTGAGTATGGTACTCAAATGAGTCGAAAATTAAACATTACGTTTTGGAGGCTCCCAAGCACTTTCGTGAGAGGCTGAAATATATTTAAAATATCCTAAAAGCAAAGCAAAATTCATTAAAATAAAATGACCTAAGGCATTTACAATAGGAAGTTTTACTTTTATTTTTTCGAGAAATATGGTAAGTAATGGTAGTATAATTAATAAACTATATAACATACTTATTAAGATAAAAAATGAACAATAAAAACTGAGTACAACTGAACAGATAAAAGAAAAAATAAGTGCAAAGGGTGTAAACCAACGCAATACTTTATGCGATAAAAATGCAAAACCAAAACCTTTATAAATTGGGAATAATAAACTTTTATAAAAATTTAAATTCCTGAAGTTACCTAATGATATGCGAATTTTTCGTTTAAATTCAATCATTGGAGCATCGTTTACATCTTCATAACACAAAGCTTCTGGCTCAAATAAGACGTATCCTTTTTTTGAAATAACATCAAGAGTAATAAAAAAATCATCCATTAAAAATCCATCAGGTACTTTTACAAACCACTCTTTTAGTATTGCATA
>JAYSTR010000012.1:0-5994 GCA_043719555.1 Bacteroidota bacterium
CCCACTTTCATGACCTAAGGCGCGCAAAAGGCCTTGTTGTTTAGCCCAACGTCCATTACCATCCATAATAATAGCAATATGCTGCGGAACTTTTGTTGTATCTATTTGGGCTTTAAGACTCATGATTTTTAACGAAACACGAAAATACGCTTTTACCCGAAAGTGGGCAAATTATAAGCGTTTTTAGTGCTAAATTGTGTTAATAAAGTCTATTTCGTGAAAAAATGAACCCCCATATAAACTAACTTTTTAGATCGGTAATCATTTTTTGTAAATATTCTTCTTTACTTGTCGCAGTTCCCTCAAGTAAAGAGCCGTTTTTAAAAGTAGCCATGAAAGGTAAATTATCTACACCGCCCAATTTACGAGCTTGTTCATTTTCTTCGGCGTTTATTTCTAAAAACAAAACATCGGCATTGTTTTCATCATTTGAGTGGCGCTTATATTTTGGCGCAAATAATTTGCATGAACCGCACCAATCGGCATAATATTTAACTATAACTTTAGAATGTGAGTTTAATATCGTTTCAAAATCTGAATCTGTGCTAAGTTGTACCATAATTATTTGTTTTAGTTGAGTTGCTAAACTTAATAATTATACTCGAAAAACAGAACTTGTATTTTATTTTTTTTGGCACAATAGTCCCATATTTTCACTTTGGGTAGAATGTTACACTTACCTGAAAATTCCCGCTATTACTCTGTTGTTGAGATGAAATACATAATAATCACTAGAGCTCAGAGATTTACTGAGCTTTAGTATTCTTAAGTTTATTTCTTAAATAAAATTAGGCTGTAAAATATTTATAAAACAAAGGAATAGTTTCGATGCCTTTATAATAATTAAATAAGCCATAATGTTCGTTAGGCGAATGTAACGCATCACTATCTAAGCCAAAGCCAAATAAAATACTATCTAATCCTAATTCTTTTTTAAATAAGGCAACAATAGGAATACTTCCTCCACCATAAGTTGGAATTGGTTTTTTGCCATAGGCTTCTTCCATTGCTTTACTTGCTGATAAATAACCTTTAGAGTTCATTGGCACTAAAACTGGTTCGCCACCATGGTGCGCTGTTACTTTTATTTTAACTGATTTTGGCGCAATGCTTTCTAAATAATTTTTAAATAACTCGCTAATTTCCTGCGACGTTTGATTAGGAACTAAACGCATCGAAACTTTTGCGTATGCCTTTGAAGGTAGAACAGTTTTAGCTCCTTCGCCAGTATAACCACCCCAAATCCCATTTACATCTAATGTTGGTCGAATTCCAGTTCGCTCGTTTGTGCTATATCCTTTTTCTCCACGTTCTTCTTCAATATGTAAATCTTTTTTAAAGTCGTTTAAATTAAACGGCGCTTTTGCCATTTCGGCTCTATCGGCATCATTGTAATTAACAACCTTATCATAAAATGTTGGAATCGTAATATGATTATTATCATCGTGACATGCAGCAATTAATTTGCATAAAATATTAATAGGATTGGCTACAGCACCGCCATACACGCCGCTATGTAAATCTCTATTAGGGCCAGTTACTTCAACTTCCATGTAAGCTAATCCGCGTAAACCTGCATCAATACTTGGCGTGTCGTTAGCAATAATAGATGTATCAGAAATTAAAATAATATCACCTTTTAATTTTTCTTTATTTTCTATAATCCAAGGGCCAAGACTTGGAGATCCAACTTCTTCTTCACCCTCAATCATAAACTTTACATTGCAAGGTAAAGTGCCAGTTTTCATCATCGTTTCAAAGGCTTTCACGTGCATGTACATTTGTCCTTTATCATCACAACTGCCGCGGGCAAAAATGGCTCCTTCGGGATGAATTTCAGTTTTTTTAATAACTGGTTCAAATGGTGGCGAATTCCATAAATCTAGTGGCTCGGCAGGTTGCACGTCGTAATGCCCGTATACAACAACCGTAGGTTTTGACGGATCAATTATTTTTTCGCCATAAACAACTGGAAAACCTTTAGTAGGACAAATTTCAACTTTATCAGCACCAGCTTCAATTAAACGTTGCTTAACGGCTTCGGCCGTTTTTTGCATATCGCTTGCATGTTCTGCTTTTGCACTAATAGAAGGAATGCGCAATAACTCTAATAACTCGTTTAAAAAACGGTCTTTATTAATAGTTATATACTCATTGATGCTTGTTGTTTTAATTTCTGTCGCTTCCATACCTTAATTTTTTTTTGAATTTCAAATGTAGGTGTTTTTGCAATTACAACTACAACTTTTAGATGGAATCTGAAATTTCTTTGTAAAAAAGCTAGTATCTGATATCGTACTGATAAAAGGGATGTGTTAATTGGTTAAAAACTTGTTAATTAGTTGCTTAAACTATATTTTTGGTCAATATGAACATATTAAAAACTACATTATTAATTTTTACAATGGGATTCACTACCCTTGTTAAAGCGCAATTAACTACTACAAATACATTAACTCCAACTCAACTTGTACAGCAAGTGTTATTGGGGCAGGGTGTAACGGCAACTAATATTCAGTTTACTGGAAATCCTAATCAAATTGCGAAATTTAATGCAACTGCCAATACAAATTTAGGATTAGGAAGTGGAATTTTAATATCGAGTGGCGATGCAAGAACCAGTTCAATAAATGGTCCACAAGGCCCAAATAGTAGTGGAGGAACTTCAACGTCATATACTGGAGCAGGGGATGTTGATTTAAATACTATTATTTCCCCAAAGAAAAGCTATGACGCTGCAATTTTGGAATTTGATTTTGTGCCCAACGGAGATTCTGTAAAGTTCAGATATTTTTTTGGTTCTGAAGAATATCCAGAATTTGTAAACTCATCTTATAATGATGCTTTTGCTTTTTTATTAACTGGACCAGATCCTTTAGGAGGAAACTATACAAGTAAAAATATTGCTTTAATTCCAGGTACATCAACACCGGTTACGATTGATAATGTTAATGCAGGATTAAATTCTTCATTCTATAGATCAAATACTGGCAATGCAATTAATGGTGAATATGACGGATATACAACGGTTATGTATGCACTTGAGCGTGTTGTATGTGGTCAGACTTATCATATTAAGTTAGCAATTGCTGATGGTGGATTATCAAATTCTCCTGATTACACATATGATTCTGGTGTTTTTTTAGAAGCAAATTCATTAAGCTCAACTCCTCCATTATCACTGAATACAAATAATGCTAGTTCTTTAATTACAGATACTTTATTGTTCGAAGATTGTAATACCTACTGTGTAAAATTTGTACGTACTGGAAATATAGCTGTTGCCGATTCGTTTGGATTGAGTGTAGGTGGTAACGCTATTAATGGATCAGATTATGCAACTTTAACTAATACGGTATTAAGTAATGTAGTTTGGCCAAGTGTTATGCATTTTGCAGCTAATCAGGACACGTTTAAAATTTGTGATTTAAAAATTATGGATGATGCTACCGTAGAAGCTTTAGATACATTAATATTTACTGTCAATAAATTTACATCGAGTGCTACAGCCTGTGTACAAACTAATACCATAACTTTAAAATTATATTTGAGTGATTATACTCCATTAACTATAAGTGCTGCAAATCAAACTATATGTGCAGGCCAAACAACACTTATCAATGCAACTGTAGCTAATGGAAAACCAGCTTATACCTATAATTGGATGCCAGGTGCAGTTACTACAAATACCTTTGCAACTGGCGCAGTAAATTCAAATCAGATTTATACAATTACCGCGAATGATATTTGTAATAAACCAATTACTAATACTGTTTCAGTTTCTGCTACTCAAATTCCTACTGTTTCTGTTACTAATGCTACAATTTGTGCTGGTAAATCTGCTACTTTAGTTGCAACTACTATTGGAGGTACAATGTATAGTTGGAATAATAATGTAAGTTTAAATAATGATACCAATATTGTTACCCCAGCATCTACAAATAACTATACAGTTATTGCAGCAGATGGAACTTGCACAAACTCAGCTGTTTCAACTGTTTCGGTAATAAACACAACTATTACTATAAATGGTTTATCGCAAATATGTGATGGTGTTACAACTACTTTAAGTGCAACTGGAGCTAATTCGTATAATTGGAGCAATGGAATATTAACATCAAGTATTTCAGTTATGCCAAGTATCACAACCACCTATTCAGTTATTGGCTCAATACAAACATGCACATTTGCTGCCACTCATTTGTTAACGGTTAATCCTATTCCTACTGTTGCTATTATTAGCTCAAGCATTTGTTTAGCGCAAACAGCAACTTTAACTGCTCATGGAGCTGCAACCTATACTTGGAATACAGGATTTGTGGGTGGTGTTTTAAATGATAGTCCAACAACAACTACAAATTATTCTGTAATAGGAGCAACGGCTTTTAATTGCACCAATACAGCAAATTATAATTTAATAGTAGTAACAACTAAGCCGAAAATTTCGCCAATTAGCTCATATACTATTTGTATCGATTCTAATAAAGTTGTACCTTTAGTTGTAACTAGTGGTTATGAGCCATATACAATTAATTGGATTAACCCTATTGGCGGTTTAGTGCCATACGATACAATAGGATATAATTATTATGTGCATGGATCAGAAGCTAATCAGTATAATTATCAAATAAAAGTAAAAGATGGTTGTAATTTAAAGGATTCTGCAACATTTGATATTACGGTAGTTGATTGCACAGTGATCGTGCCGAATGTAATGACAGTTAATGGTGATGGTGTAAATGATGTATTTAAAATACAAGGTGTTGAATATTTTTCTAATACAATTGTAAATGTATATAACAGA
Source organism: Bacteroidota bacterium (assembly GCA_043719555.1). Classification (GTDB taxonomy): domain Bacteria; phylum Bacteroidota; class Bacteroidia; order B-17B0; family Aurantibacillaceae; genus UBA4416. The sequence continues at coordinate 4,805 of JAYSTR010000012.1, forward strand.
TGGGGGAAATCGGTTTATTCGAGTTCGGATTATAAAAACGATTGGAAGCCAGAATTAAACCAAGGAACCTATTTTTATGTTGTACTTTTAAATGATGGTAGAAAGTTTAATGGCTTTATAGAAATTATAAATTAAAAAAATTGTCACATATTTTTTATTATTGCTGCTAATTAGCAATAATGCTAAAGCAACACACATTGTTGGTGGAGAAATTTATTACGATTATTTAGGCGGTAATAATTATAAAATTACCATGAAGGTTTATCGCGATTGTTTAAATGGCATACCTCCCTTTGATAATCCTGCAGTTTTTACTGTGTTTGATAATACGGGAGCTATCGTGCAAACATTTAATGTTACTTTATCAAATGTTGTTACAGTGCAACCTTCTAATAACAGTCCATGCGCTCCTGCAACCTCTGGCAATGCTTGTGTTGAAGAAACTCAATATGAAAACATTATTAATTTACCACCAAGGGTAGGCGGTTATTATATAGCTTACCAACGTTGTTGCCGTAATGGTACGATCAATAATTTAGTTAACCCAGGCGGAGTAGGCGCAACCTATTGGGAACATATTCCAGGCCCAGAACAAGTATTAATAAATAGTAGCCCACGTTTTACAAACCGACCACCAATTTATGTGTGTAATAAAATACCTATTGCTTTTAATCATGTGGCTACAGACCCAGATGGCGATTCGTTAGTATATAGTTTATGTACACCGTTTAATGGATTAGATGGCTGTTGCCCAGTAATTAATGTTAATCCCTATGGACCTAATTCTGCAAGCGCACAGTGTTTTTCGCCACCTGCAGGAAATTGCCCAATGGTAAATGAAGCTCCTCCTTATATTAGTGTCCCTTTTTTAGCCCCTTATTCGGCCAGTTACCCTATGGCATCAAATCCAGCTATAAATATTAACCCACAAACTGGCTTTTTAAATGGAAATCCATCTATATTAGGTCAGTGGGTAGTAGGTATTTGTGTAAGCGAATATCGTAATGGTGCTTTAATAGGAACTCATCATCGCGATTTTCAGTTTAACGTGATTGATTGTCCGTTTGTAATTTATGCTGTATTAAATGGTCAAACAACAACAAATAGTGGAACCTTTGGTAACACAGGAACCGGTTATTGTAATGGGTTTACAGTTAATTATCAAAATGTAAGTTTTGGTCCAGATTTAC
>JAYSTR010000111.1:0-10750 GCA_043719555.1 Bacteroidota bacterium
TTGAGTTTAGAGGCTTAGCACAAAAATTATTAGGCGAAGATATTGGCACTTCTTCTATGCAACCAGCAAATCAAAGCGTTGCACCAAAATCATCAGCTACAAAAACTGCTACTAAAGAAAAACCAAATTTATTTAATGATGGTGATTTATTTAGCGATGATAATGTAGCAGCAGTAGCTGAGCAAGATGCCAAAGTTTTTAAAACTATAAAAGATACTCATCCAAATTATATTTTATGTGATACGGATGAAACCATTGCTCACTTAATGTCTGTTTTAAATTACCACACGGAGTTTTGCTTTGATAGTGAAACGACCAATTTAGATACAATACTAGCCGAGGTTGTTGGCCTATCATTTGCCGTTAAAGCAAACGAAGCCTACTATGTACCTATAGATGCGGATCAAAACAAAGCTCAACAACGCATAGATTTATTTAAGCCTTTATTTAATGACGCTTCAAAAACATTAATTGGTCAAAATATTAAATACGATTTACAAGTTTTAAAAAACTACGGCATCGCTATAAAAAATAAATTATGGGATACTATGGTCGCTCACTTTTTGTTTATGCCAGAAATGCGTCATAATATGAATGTGTTAGCTGAAACGTATTTAGATTATTCGCCCATAAGTATTGAAGAATTAATTGGCAAAAAAGGCAAAGAACAAGGCACAATGCGCGATGTTGCGATTGAGATTATAAAAGATTATGCTGCTGAAGATGCCGATGTAACCTTGCAATTAAAAACTGTTTTCGAGCCAAAATTAAAAGAGGCGGACATCGAAAAATTATTTCACGAAGTAGAGTTACCATTAATAGAGGCTTTAGCTGGAATGGAACGCGAAGGTGTGAACTTAGATGTGAATGCATTACAAGAATTTTCGAAACAATTACAAGATGACATTGCAATAGTTGATGCAGAAATACAAGCCTTGGCAGGAACAAAATTTAATATTTCATCGCCTAAACAAGTAGGAGAAATCTTATTTGAATACCTTAAAATAGTTGACAAGCCCAAGAAAACAAAAACAGGACAATACGCCACTGGCGAAGATGTGCTGTCGAAACTAGAAGGTAAACATCCTATTATTTCTAAAATTTTAGATTACCGTGAACTCGTAAAATTAAAATCAACTTACGTTGACACCTTACCTTTATTAGTGAACGAAAAAACCAATCGCTTACACACTACCTACAATCAGGTTGTAGCGGTTACTGGGCGTTTAAGTAGTGATAATCCTAACTTACAAAACATTCCTATTCGTACAGAACGTGGTCGTCAAATACGTAAAGCTTTTATTCCAAGAGATAGTGATTATGTATTATTAAGTGCCGATTATTCACAAATAGAATTACGCATAGTAGCCTCTATTAGTGGCGATCCGAATATGTGTGAGGCTTTTAAACTAGGTAAGGATATTCATACAGCAACTGCTGCTAAAGTTTATGGTATTGAGGAAAGCGAAGTGACTAAAGAAATGCGTTACAAAGCTAAGAGTGTAAACTTTGGTATCATATACGGACAAGGCGCTTTTGGTTTAGCCGATAATTTAAATATATCTCGTACAGAAGCTAAACAATTAATTGATAATTACTTTGCGCAATATGGCTCTATAAAAAGTTATATGGACAACGAAATACAATTTGCGCGCGAGCACGGCTATGTGCAAACACTTCTAGGACGTAAGCGTTGGTTAAAAGATATTACTGCAAACAATGCAACCGTTCGTTCCTTTGCTGAACGAAATGCCATTAACGCGCCTATACAAGGTAGTGCAGCGGATATGATAAAAGTTGCGATGATAAACATTCATAACGAATTAAAAAATATGGATATTAAATCGCGTATGATATTACAAGTGCACGATGAGTTAGTGTTTGATGTTTATAAACCTGAATTAGAAATGCTAAAACCAATTATTGAAAAACATATGCAAAATGCATTGCCATTAAAAGTACCTGTAGAAGTTGGTATGGGAACTGGCGTGAATTGGTTGGAGGCACATTAAAAAAGTATAGAAATTCAACACTAAATATTTATTTACTAGAGACTGAATATGATTTTGTGGAAAGGCTATCTATATACACTTCTCTATTGTTTGAATTGTAATTATTACTCGAACTAACATAGCCCATAATATTAAAGTATAACAGAAACAATAGTGCTAGTAAAGCAAGAATTCTCCACTTAATAAAGTATAACCAGACACCAATAATCAAAATAAAAACAATTATTCCTGGTTCATAATGATCAAATGTATGTAACCCTAAAGGAAGTATGTCCAGTGTAAATAAAATTCTAATTGTCCAATCTAATAAACTAGAGTTATTCCACTTTAAATACTTCTCTTTCATTTTTATAATTGCTTATCTACCCGACTGGTTATAATAAATTCCTATTTCTTCTTTAAATAAAACAACGTACTACAATTTGTTTTACGCAAAATTTTATTCGCTTGTTCTTTAATTTTTTCGGCCGTTACTTTTTGATAGTTTGCAATTTCCTGGTTAATTAAATCGGCATCGCCTATCAACTCTGATATCGCTAAATTGGTAGCTTTATTCAATACATCAATTTCACTATACGTTACCGTTGATTCAATTTTGTTTTTACATTTTTGTAATTCAGTATCGCTAATTAATTCATTTTGAACTTTAGCAATTTCAGCATCTATACCAGCTTCAGCATCTTCAATACTAACACCATCATTTACTTTACCTGATATAACAAATAATCCTTTATCAAAATCGCCCATCACATAGGCATTAATATCAGAAAACAATTGTTTATCCTTTATTAAATTTTTATACAAGCGCGACGAATTTCCTCGAGATAAAATATCCGATAACATATCTACGGTATGGTATTCCTCGTCTCTGCGTGAGCACATACGATACGCTCTGTAAATAGAATTAATAGGCACATCACGTTCAACGGTTAAACTACGGTATTCTGTTTGCTCAGGCTCTACTGGTAAATTACGAGTCGGTTTAGGAACTGCTGCAATAGGCGCAAACCATTTTTCGCATAATTGCTTCACATTATCCAACTCTACATTTCCGGCAACTACAAGTATAGCATTGCTTGGTGTGTAATGTGTTTTAAAAAACGACTTCACATCACTCATCGTTGCTTCTTCAATATGTTTAATCTCTTTACCAATTGTTGCCCATTTATAAGGGTGCACTTTATAGATTAAAGGGCGCAACAATAACCATACATCGCCATAAGGCTGATTTAGATAGCGTTGTTTAAACTCCTCAATAACCACACTACGTTGTACTTCTAAACTTTTATTAGTGAATGCCAAACTCAACATACGATCACTCTCCAACCACATAGCGGTTTCTAAATTATCAGAAGGTACCGTGCAATAATAATTGGTAATATCATTTGTTGTAAAGGCATTGTTTTCGCCACCAACCAATTGTAAAGGTTCATCGTAATTAGGAATATTAACGCTTCCGCCAAACATTAAATGCTCAAATAAATGAGCAAAACCTGTTTTGTTTTCATCTTCATCGCGTGCACCAACATCGTACAAAATATTAATACAAGCCATTGGTGTACTTTTATCTTGATGAACTATAACGGTTAAATCGTTTTTTAATTTAAATTTTTCGAACTCTATCATTGCTTAATTCTGGTATTTTTTAAGCTTAAATATACATTTATTTATGCGCATTATTTTAGAGTTTCGTGTAAATATTATTATGTATATTTTTTACGTTTTTTATTTTGTTTGAACAAAAAGAAACAAAAGTTCAAGACGAAACGCCAACTTCAATTTTTTCATCATACAAAAGCCTTCGCAATATTTCTTGAAAAATTGCAGTTCGCACTGTTTCGTCAAAACAACCGCACTAATACCAAGGTATGATAAATTAAAAATTTACTCAGTTTTTTTAAAGTCTAGGCAATAAAGACCTAAAAAATGTTATTTTTACCTTTCTAAAAAAACAACTTATGAAATTTCACAAAGAAGGATATCCTACATTACTTATAACTATATTATTTAGCGTTATACTTATCAGCATTGCCAAATTAGCGTTCCCAACGTTTGCTATTGCTTTATGGTTTGCTTATGCTGTATCCTTATTTTTATTAGTAGTAGTGGTTCAATTTTTTCGTCACCCAACACGCGTACATACGCTTAACGAAAATGCTATTGTGGCTCCTGCCGATGGAGAAATTGTAGTAATTGAAGAAACGGAAGAAACTGAATTTTTTAAAGACAAACGCATACAGGTTTCTATTTTTATGTCGCCCATTAATGTTCACGTAAACCGTTACCCAATTGCAGGTGAAGTAACTTATGCAAAATACCATGCTGGTAAATTTATGGTTGCCTCATTACCGAAAGCAAGTACAGAAAACGAACGCACGAGTGTTGTTGTAAAACATAACACTAATGGTAAATCTGTTTTATTTAGACAAGTTGCCGGCGCCTTAGCACGTAGAATTGTGATGTACAGCCAAGTTGGCGATAAGGCAACGCAATGTGGCGAAATGGGATTTATTAAATTTGGTTCACGTGTAGATTTATACTTACCGCTAGACGCGAAACTAAAAGTAAAAATTGGCGATGTGGCTAAAGGCTCTCAAACAGTTATTGCTGAGTTTTAATACACGTACTTATTAATATCATTAGGTACAACAAAATCTTTGCTTTCGTTGTAAAATTCATCAAAGCTTTTATTTAATAATTTAACGCAACCTTTAAACTTTTTTAACCGCTTAGTTTCGCTATTGCTTTTAGATACTTTATTATACTGATTGTATAAGTTTTGTAATTCTGTTAAAATTTTTTCGTTCTCATTTGATAGCGAAGATTCACCTTTGATTTGAAAATACGGAAAAGGTTTGTGGAGCTGAACATAAAAACGATTTTTAATCACAATAGGAATAGCATCTCTACCTGGCGCTCCATTTTCTTTAGCAGTTGGTGCTTGCTCTTCGGTAACTAACCCTAAGGATGAATTATACAGGGTACCTTCATCGGCAATTAAATAAAAGGATTTATCGCAAACCACATTCCCGTTTTCGCGCAACGTAGAATCTAATAAAATAGCAGTTAATTTTTTGTGTTTAACCGAATCGGAATATGAGGAATAGAAAAAATACACAGGACAAAATGTAAAAGCATGCTTGTACGATAACATCACAATTTTATTTGACAATTCAGTCTCTCTTTCAACTTGTGTAGCTAAATCATTATTACCTGCAGCTTTTAAACGGTTAATTGTATTTGCATTTGTTTTTAAACGAACCAATAATGCCCCTTCATTTTTTAATTTAATAATTTGTGCTTTCGCCACTTTAAATCGAAGTTTATTAAATTTTTGATACGTCGAATCATTTTTATAATCCTTTACATTTGGTGCTTCTGGCCCATCTGATTGAGCTATGCTATGTATTGTATAAAGACATAAGATAATTGAAAACAATGCTTTCGACACTCTATTAAATTTTATCGAATATACATTTACAATTTGTTTCATTATTTAATTACCTAACCTCCGAACCATTATTAAAATCAGGCTTTGTAGCACTTACAAAACTTAATTCTCCTGCCGTATTTGATGCCATTAATATCATTCCTTGGCTTTCTATCCCTTTAATTTTACGCGGCGCTAAGTTTACTAAAATGCTCACCTGTTGGCCAATAATATCCTCTGGTTTATACCACTCTGCAATACCACTAACAACAGTACGTTGATCAAAACCAGTGTCTATTTTTAACTTTAATAATTTATCCGTTTTAGGTACACGCTCTGCTTCTAAAATAGTGCCCGTACGTATATCCATTTTATTAAAATCATCAAAGGTTGTTTCAGGCTTACTTTCAGCTATTGTAGCTACTGGAGCTGTTGAAATGTTTGCTTGTTTAGTAGCTTCTAATTTATCGATTTGAGCCTGAATTTCTGCGTCTTCAATTTTCGCAAACAACAATTCATCTTTGTTAATTAAATGACCAGCTGCCATATTAGATGTTTGTTTTGCCGCAAACCATTTTAATTGAGGCATATTTAACATCGCAAATAATTTATTTGAAGTATGTGGCAAAAAGGGTTCGCTCACTATGGCTAAGTTACACGTAATTTGTAACGCAATATTCATAATGGTTTTAACACGCTTTTCATCTGTTTTAATTAATTTCCAAGGTTCTGTTTCAGCTAGATATTTATTTCCTAAACGTGCCAAGTTCATCATTTCTGCTAAAGCTTCGCGGAATTTAAACTGTTCTAACGCTGCTGATATTTTATCAGGAAAAGAACTTAACTCTTCTAGTATAATTAAATCTTCTTTCGTGTAAGTTTCAGCAGCAGGCACCGAGCCTTGATAAAATTTATGCGTTAATACTAAGGTACGATTAACAAAATTTCCATAAATAGCAACTAACTCACTATTGTTTTTAGTTTGAAAATCTTTCCAAGTAAAATCGTTATCCTTAGTTTCTGGTGCATTGGAACATAAGGTATAACGCAATACATCTTGCTTATCTTTAAAATCAATTAAATACTCGTGTAACCAAACTGCCCAATTACGTGATGTTGAAATTTTATCGCCTTCTAAATTTAAAAATTCATTAGCTGGTACATTATCTGCTAATATATAATCGCCGTGCTCCATTAACATTGCCGGGAAAATAATACAATGAAATACAATGTTGTCTTTTCCTATAAAATGAATTAAGCGTGTTTCTTTATCTTTCCAATATAATTCCCAATCATTAGGGCGTAACTCTTTTGTAGCAGATATATATCCAATTGGTGCATCAAACCACACATAAAGAACTTTCCCTTCAGCATCTTTAACAGGCACTGGCACTCCCCAATCTAAATCACGTGTCATTGCTCTTGGTTGCAAGCCATCACCACTATCTAACCAACTTTTACATTGCCCATAAACATTTGCTTTCCAATCTTTATGTTCATTTAAATAGGCTTGTATTTGCGGCTGCAATTTATCTAATGGTAGAAACCAATTTTTGGTTTCTTTTAAAATAGGTTTGCTGCCACTTAAAGTAGATTTTGCATCAATTAATTCTGTAGCATTTAATGTTGACCCACACTTTTCACATTGATCGCCATACGCATTTGGATTAGCACATTTAGGACAAGTTCCTGTTATATATCTGTCTGCTAAAAATTGTTTCGCTTCATCATCGTAATATTGTTCAGTTACTTGTTCAGTAAATCCGCCTTTATCGTATAATGTTTTAAAAAAGTCGGATGCTGTTTCGTGATGAATTTTATTAGATGTACGTGAATATATATCAAATGAAATACCAAACTCTTTAAAGGCATCGCCCATAATTTTATGGTATTTGTTAACTACATCTTGTGGCGAAACCCCTTCTTTTTTAGCCTTTATCGTAATAGGAACGCCGTGCTCATCACTGCCACATACAAATATAACGTTATCACCCTTACTTCTTTTGTATCTCACAAAAATATCAGATGGTAAATAGCAACCAGCTAAATGCCCGATATGAACAGGCCCATTAGCATAAGGTAAAGCAGCAGTAACAAGTGTGCGTTTATAATTTGTTGGCATATAAATTGTAATCTAAAATTTTATCTATAATATTGTGTAAAGATAATATTAAACCCTTTAATTATGGCTAATTCAACGAAAGAAATTTGGAAGCAAATTCCATTTCCTAAAAATGATTTACAAAAAAAATATGCTGTTTCTTCTCTAGGTCGAATTGCCTCATTTGAAAAAGACTTAAAAGATCTCTACATCTTAAAAACCACTAAAACAGAAGGCTACGACTGCATTACTATGCGTATGAATGGAAAATCAAGTTCTGTTTTTATACATAAAGCGATGGCAATGGCTTTTTTAAATAAGAAATCAATTAACGAAAAAATTGTTTTGCATTTAGATTTTAATAAAAACAATAACGATTTATCCAATTTAAAATGGGCAACAGCAAAAGAAGCGGCTAATCATGTAAAAAATAGTCCAAATGTTTTAAAAGCCAACAAGCATAAAATACCTACAGGTACTATGGCAAAAAAGTTAAATGATAAATCGGCAACATTATTAAAAAAAGAAATTTGGAATCCGAAACGCAAACTTTCGTTAGGTGCGCTTGCAAGCAAATATGGTATTGCGGAAATGAATTTGTACCGAATAAAGGCTGGATTACTTTGGACGCATATTCGTGTAGAGGGTGAACCAGAATGGCCAAAATATAAAGAGTATTTAAAAAACGTTGAATACCATGCGCGAAAAAATCAAAAAATAGAAATTGAAAAAGCTAAACGTGCAACTGTTAGGTCTAAAATTGAATCTGAACGCAAAACAAAGCTAGCTGAAAAATTAAAAGCTACAAAATTACGATTATTAACTATTGCACGAAATAAGGCAAAACGCGAGGCTGCAAAAAAAATAGCGCAAATTAATAGAGCAAAAAAAACTAAAAAAAATTTAACTAAAAAAGTTGCTTTAAAAAAAGCAAAATCGGCTCCAAAAAAAACAAACTTTACCTTAGTAAAAGTTACTAAAAAACGCAAAAAATAATATGATTATACCTTCTTATTTAAAACAGGGAGATACCATTGCTATTATTGCTACCGCGCGTAAAGTTAGTAAGGAAGAATTGCAACCTGCAATTACTTTATTTGAAAGCTATGGACTTAATGTTGTATTAGGAAAACATATTTATGACAGCAACAATCAATTTGCTGGTACAGATATTAATCGCGCGAATGATTTACAATGGGCATTAAATCATCAAACTATTAAAGCTATTGTAATTGCACGTGGCGGATATGGCACCGTTAGATTAATGGAACATGTTGATTTTACAGAATTTAAAAAATATCCTAAATGGTTGGTTGGTTTTAGCGATGTAACTGTTTTACACAATGCTATTCACAATCAAGGCATAGCAACTATGCATGCAACTATGCCACTAACTTTTTCGAAAAGCGAAGAGGCTACAAAAAGCATGATTGATGCGTTATTCGGAAATTTAAACAATATAGAGGTTGAAGAAAACTTTTCGAATAAACATGGTATAGCCAAAGGAGTATTAGTTGGAGGCAACTTATCTTTACTATATGCACTCTCTGGAACAGAGTATGATATTGATACAACTGATAAAATTTTATTCATAGAAGACTTAGATGAGTATTTATATCATATCGATCGGATGATTATGCAATTAAAATTATCAGGTAAATTAAAAAACCTAAAAGGACTAATTGTTGGCGGAATGACTGATATGAAAGACAATACTATTCCGTTTGGTAAATTTCCTGAAGAAATTATATTAGACGCTGTTGCCGATTACAATTATCCTGTATGCTTTGATTTTCCTGCTGGACATATTAATAGAAACTTAGCCATTTATTTAGGTAAAGAAGTTGGACTAAATGTGAATGACGATAATGCCACTTTAAAATTTTAAACGATGTATTGTAAAACAACCGATAATTTAAATATTTACTACGAAATACTTGGTAATGCAACTAGCACTAAAACGTTAGTTTTTTTAAATGGATTATCTCAAGCCACTATTGCCTGGAGTTTAACAACACCAGGTTTTACACAAGACTATAAAATTATTTTAATAGATTTTATATTTCAAGGTCAGAGCGATAAAAACAGCGAATGGCGAACATTTGATACTCATGCAAACGATGTTGTATCCGTTTTAAATCATTTACAAATTGATAAAGCAATTATTTGCGGTATCTCCTACGGTAGTATAGTAGCGCAACATTTAGCGGTTAATCACCCAAACAAAATCTCTAAACTAATTTTATTAGCAACCTTTGCAAATAAAACACCTTACTACGAAGCAATTGAATTGTCGTGGTGGCGCGCCTTAGAGTTTGGCGGTTATAATTTAATGTTTGATATTATGTTGCCATCTGTATTAAGCGAAAACTACTTTGCACATCCATTAATTCCTATTGAATTAATGAAACAATCTCGACAAGATTCGAACAACGATAAGCAAGCCTTATTTAAATTAATGCGAGCAACTAAAGATCGTCCAGATTATAGAAGCGAACTAAAAAAAATTAATATACCCACATTAGTCATACAAGGCGAAAAAGATTTATTGTTACCTGTTCATTTAGCTGAAGACGTATCTAAAGCAATTCCTCATTCAGTTTTAAAAATTATTCCGAATGCAGGCCATACACTTAATTTAGAAGCTATACCACAAATAACCAGTTTAATAAAAGATTTTTTAAACTAATTTTAAATCTATTTCGAATGAACTACTCTCGAAAAGAATTTATTAAAATTACTTCATTAGTAAGCATTACTGCCTTATTAAATGCTTGTGGCATTTCAACCGATGATAAAGACAACAAAACAACTTCCACTTCAGATTCTACGATACAACACGATACACTAGTTGCATTTAAAAAACCAAAAAGCCCCAATGTTATTTACATCACAAAAGATGAAGCAGATTATATTGCTTTACAACAAGGTTTTTCTAAACGTATACATACTCAACCAAAAGTAATTGCTCTTTGTCTTAATATTAAAGGCGTTCAGGAAGCAGTTAAATTGGCAACCGAAGAAAACTTAAAAATATCTATTAAAAGTGGCGGACATTGTTTCGAAGGATTTTCATCAAATGAAGGTGGGCTCGTAATTAATTTATCAAAACTAAATGGCATATCCTTTATAAATGATACCGATGTAAGTATTGATGGAGGTTGTAAACTAGGTGATGTATATGATACATTATTACAAAACAATAAA
>JAYSTR010000112.1:0-10749 GCA_043719555.1 Bacteroidota bacterium
AATTTAATTGGTAATCCCTTTGCTTGCCCTATTAGTTTTAGTGTATGCACTAGAACGAGTATTGGAGGCAATGTATTAATACTAGATAATAGCGGCAACTATAATGATTACGGATCTAATCCGATTATTCCTGCTCATCAAGGTTTTTGGGTAGGCGCAACGGCTGCTAATGCTCAAATTGTTTTTAGAGAAGCGGCTAAAGTTGATCAATCAGGAAGCAACTTTTACAGAGAAGCCCGTGACTTTGGAATTAAAATGGTTTTTTCAAGCCCAAATCTTCCTTTTTATAACGAAAATACAATCAATTTTGAAAGAAAAGCAACTTTTGGTTTCGATAATGAAATAGATGCATTATACATTATGAGTCCAAATAATAATGCTCCTAGTATGTTTATGAATGTTGGAAATAGTGCAAAGTTAATTACTAATAATATTAATTCGAATGAAGATGAGGTAACTATTCCATTAGGCTTTTATACACCAACAGAAGGCTCATACAACATAACTCCTACCGTATTATCAATGGATGATTATAAGTATGCCTGGATTGAAAATAAGAATACAGGTAAAAAATATGATTTAACTAAATCAATTGTAATAACTGGAAAACAAGAAGATTATAATTATGACTATGTTTTACGTTTAAGTAAAAAATCTCAAGATTCAGAAACTACTCAAGTAATATTAGAAAATGACTTAACTGTTTTTAATACTGAAAATAATTTAAATATTAAGTCCTACAATTCTTCGCACGAAATAAATCAAATTACAATCTTTGATTTATCTGGTAAAATAGTTTTTGAAAAACAAAATGTATCAGTTGTTCAAGGTGAAACATCTCAAGTAGACATTACTGAATTACCTTCGGGATTATACATTGCGAACATTATTAATAACTCTGGTAATACAATTACTAAAAAGTTTATTAAATAGTAATAATCAAAATAAATCTCAGGTAAATTATTTAAAAATGAGCAGTATTAATACTGCTCATTTTTTTTAGTCCCTTATCCACATAAACACCTTGCCATTGTTTTTGTATTGTTCAAAGTCTTTATCGGCAACAATCACAAAAAAATCTACTAAAGGTAAAATACCAAACACGCCACCAAGGGTTGCAATGTACACTATTGGAACGTGTGGCTTAGTGCCCAAATAAATGCGGTGTAATCCAACAATACCAAAAGGAAATGGAAACGCTAAGGCGGCTGCTGTAATTCTTTTATTTAACCGTTGTCGCTTTTTTATGAGTTTTAAAATAGGACTCGGATTATTAGCAAGTAAACACTCGGAATCTACAACTACATAATTAACAGTATTACGCGTTTCATTTTCATGACTTTTCGAATAACAACTAGATACATTCAAAAAACAAAAAACAAAAAACAAAACTCTCATACTATTCTTGTTTTAGTAATTTGATGTCACTTATAAGTTTAACAACCGAAACACTATCTGTCCCATCATAAAACCCACGAATACGTTTCTTTTTGTCAATTAAAATAAATAATTCGCTATGCAAAAATCCCTCCGGAGTTCCATCATCTTGTAAGGCATTAATTAAATAACTATAACGAGCGGCATCATAAATAGCTTTTTTATCTCCAGTTAAAAAATGCCATTTGTTTTTTATAGCTCCATAACTTTGTGCATATCCGTTTAATACTTCAACCGAATCGTGCATAGGATTTACTGTATGCGATAGAATTAAAAAATTACAATCCGTTTTAAAAGCATTTTGCACGTGTATCAGTTGCGAGCTCATTTGCGGACAAATACTTTGACAGGTAGCGAAAAAGAAATCAGCTACATAAATTTTATTATGGGTAGCTTGCTCGCTAATCGTTTCATTATATTGATTGATAAAAGTAAATGACTGTATGGTATGATAAATAGTATCTTTCGCATCAACCCCAGCAAGTTTTTTTTCTCCTAAAATTGGTAATAGTTGTTTACTAACTGTTTTATGTTCTGTATTACAACTAACAAATAAAGCAATCGAAAAAATACATATAGATAAACGCATCATTAGTGGACTTCAATTTTATTTTTATTTAATAAATTCTTTTTCTCTTCTTTTAAACGTAGGTGCTGATACTCTTCTATTAATCGTTTTATTTCAGACACATAACGCGCATCATAATACCCTCTAATATGTCTTTGATTATCAATTAATACTAAGTAACTATAATCCACGTAATATGGCTTCTCTTTAAAATAACTTAAGTTTAAACTATCAAACGAATTTATACTCCAATACAAATTTTGAATATTAGGATTAGTAATACTAATTTTTTTAAACTCATCAAAACACGATACGCTATCACACGCACTAATAATATAAACCGGAATATCTTTTATTTTTTCTTTCTTATACTGCGCATACTCTGATAATCCAGCTAAACGGTAATTTTCAGACTTGTAGGATTGCTTGATAAAACAAACGATGTATAAAGGATTTTGCGTTGTATCAATACTAACGTTCTCTTGATTAGAATTTTTAAACTCTGATGCAACATTATAGTAAATTGAGTCAGTACCATCAAAAGATTTTGGGCCGTAAAAAGGTAATTTGCGACTATTAATAGTACTTAGCTCTAGCACCAGCCACATCATAGATGGCAAAAAAATAATTAAAAACAGAACTACTTTTTTATTCATCATTTTAAGTTACGAGTTTCAATACTTTCATTAATTTTTTCAGAAATTCTATTTAAAAACTTCACTTTATCAGCATCACTTATACCAAAAAGTGGGATGTTTGAGTGCTCACCATCGTTATAAACTAAATCAAAACTGTTTTTTTTCTGTATTCCAACAGATTTTGCATCTAAGAAATAAAAATCTCTACCATAAAAAAAACTTTGTTTTATTTCGAATCTATCTTCATAAATTAATGCATACGGATTCATCATAATCCAAAAGGCTTGCATTGTAATTACTATGCCTGGTATGGCTGTAGCAGTTCCCCAAGGGTTTGCATTGGACAGCAAATAATAGCTTATCCAACAAAAAAATATACCAATTAAAAATATTAATGTGGTAATTAAAGTATTTCGCTCAAAATACTCTTTCGGCTCATCAAATGTGTTTTTCACAACGCAAAGTTAAAAATTAAAACTCTTTAACTTTTGTTTTTCGCATTTATTTTTTATTATTGTAAGAATGTGAATAACAGATAATTGTAACATTTTACAATTTTTTGCGTTATACTAATAAACAGAGAAAATATGTTAGCTAAATTAAAAAATAAAATACTTGTTGCGTTCATTGGATGTACTTGTATTACAGGGGGGTTGTTTGCTCAAAACAATTTAACCATTACGGATAATCCAGTTGCAGCAATGTTGGATAGTTTAGCTAATCAAAAAGTTTTGGAGAAAGCTTTATCTAAACCTGTATATCCAAAAACCAACAAATACAAATATGCTCCGGATAGCATCCCAAAATTTGAAGATTTTGTTTACGAAAGTCGTTTAGCTAAGTTAGATGCTAGCTCACCGTTTGATTTGATTTACAATCCTCATGTAAAAGGGTTTATCCAGCTATATGCTGTTCGTAAACGCGAGTTAGTAAGCCGTATGATGGGCGTATCACAATTATATTACCCAATGTTTGAGGAAGTTTTAGATAGATATAATATTCCTTTAGAATTAAAACATTTAGCGGTGGTTGAATCAGCATTAAATCCAAATGCTCGCTCAAAAGCAGGAGCCGTGGGACTATGGCAATTTATGTATCCAACTGGTAAAATGTATGGCTTAAATGTAAACTCTTATATTGATGATCGTTCTGATGTATACAAAGCAACTGTGGCTGCTGCTGAATACTTAAAAGCATTATACGGTATGTTTGGCGATTGGCAAATGGTGTTAGCTGCATATAACGCTGGCCCTGGAACTATAAGCAAAGCTATACGACGCAGTGGTGGCAAAAAAACATACTGGGAAATTCGTCCATTTTTACCTACAGAGACGCAAGCCTATGTACCTGCATTCATCGCAGCCAATTATGTGATGAATTATCCTATCGAACATAATATTTATGCATCAACTCCTCGTAAAACTTATTTTGAAGTAGATACAGCTATAGTAAAAGAACAAATGTCGTTTCAACAAATTTCGTCAACTTTAGATGTACCAATGGAGGAGATTTTATATTTTAATCCTCAATACAGAAAAGGCGTTATTCCTGCTGGCGGTAATATGTTAACCCTACCAAAATCAAAAATTGGCACATTTTTATCTAACGAAACCGAAATTTATGCAGCAATAAAATCGCAGCAATTAACTGCCTCTGAAAACAATGACGCGCTAGTTGTAAAAGAAGTGCAACGTACACATACAGTTAGACATGGTGAAAAAATTAGCACTATTGCGCGCAAGTATGGTGTAACTGTTTCTGATTTAAAATCGTGGA
The DNA here is from genome assembly GCA_043719555.1 of Bacteroidota bacterium. GTDB lineage: Bacteria > Bacteroidota > Bacteroidia > B-17B0 > Aurantibacillaceae > UBA4416. Next base: position 4,420 of record JAYSTR010000112.1, read on the forward strand.
ACTACATTGGTAAGAAAGGCTTAAAAACTGGCAAAAAATTAATAGTATATGTTAAACAAAATGTATCGGAGCCAACTCAAAATAATGTTGCAAAATCAGATGCACCTAAAGAACCGCAAACAAATGTTGCATCAAACACTACAACACAAGAAAATGCCTCAGAACCGAAAAAATTAGCAGATAATACATCTATAAAAGGTAACTACGAATACCACCAAGTTAAAAAAGGTGAAACGCTTTACGGTGTGGCTCGTAAATACAAAGTGCCTGTAGGTGACTTAATTGAAATGAATAAATTGAGTAAAAACCCTCAATTACAAAAAGGGCAAAAATTAAAAGTAAAATTAGTGTCATAATCTCATTATTATAATAAATAATATACAAAACCCTCTGATAATCAGAGGGTTTTGTTTTTATATTAAATGTAACTTTATAAAGGTTTAAAGCGTCTTATACAAAAGCAAACAGTTTGACTGTAACCGAATTTAATAATTGTGTTGATCTGTATTCAGATAATTTATATCGCTTTATTTTAAAGCATATAAAAGATGAAGATATCGCGAAGGATATTGTGCAGGATACCTACGAAAAAATTTGGCGTAAAGTGTCTGATATTGAAAGTCCGAATGCGAAATCATATTTGTTTACAACTGCTCATCACACTTTAATTGATTACACACGAAGAGCGAAAAAGCAAGGTGATTTTAATGAAGTTGTAATAAATAATTTAAAACACGAAAAACATTACAATGATATAAAATCTGTACTTAATGTCGCCCTTGACAAACTACCTGACATACAAAAAACAGTTATTTTATTACGCGATTATGAAGGCTATGATTACACTGAAATTGGAAAAATAACCGATTTAAGTGAAAGCCAAGTAAAGGTTTACATTTTTAGAGCGCGTGCTTTTTTAAAAAACTACATAGGAAAATTAGAAGTATTAATTTAATGAAAACAATAACCATTCATAATTACGAAGCTTATTTGCTAGATTACTCGGAAGGAAATCTAACAAATGATTTATGTATGGAGTTAGAAGCTTTTGTTATTCTTCATCCCGAATTAGAAATACATTTGAATGAGTTAGAGTTAATAAGCATCGAAGCTGACGAGACAACATTTAGCCAAAAAAATAATTTAAAAAAAACGGAAGCTGATGGAATTGTTGAAGAACACTATATTAGTTATATAGAAAATCAATTATCTGAAAATGATAAAATTAATTTTGAAAAATTAATTAATCAAAGTTCAACTGCCACTAAAGAATTAGCGCTTTACAAAAAAACAACTGTGTCTCCCGACACAACAATAGTATTCAATCAAAAAAACGAATTAAAACGCAAACCTAAAATCATTTGGTTTAATTTTTCGACGACTCAATATTCTATCGCGGCCTCTATTGTATTGCTTTTGGGTGTATTTTGGATTTTTAATAAAAATGTAAACACAAAAGAAATAGCAAATACACAACTAGCTGTTAATCCTAGTATAAAACATTTTAATGAAAGAGTTAAACGTAATAATCAAAACGCGAATCAAAATAAAACAGACTCTAATCAATCAGAAATAAAAAAACAAAAATCAGCTATAATAAAATCTAAAAAGAATATTAACACAAGTGCAACAGTTATAGAACCACTTATTGTAAATCAATCTGAAAATCAAGATAAAGAAAACACTAACAATGCTATTAATCAAAGTTCAATAATAGTAGAAGTACCTCAACAAGCTATTGCAGGAATTAAACCAGCTGATAAAACTAAAACCGTTGTTCAGGTAATTTCTGAAGATGAAGATACCGAACCCATAGCCGTAAAATCTAAAAAAGGTTTTTGGAATGTTGCCAGTAAAACGCTCAACAACATTAATAAATTAGGCATTAAACAAATTAACGGTAGCGATAAGAATAATGATGTGGATTTAACTTTAGGGGGCTTAAGTGTTACTCATAAAACTGCTTCAAACTTATAGCGTTGGATAAAAAGCTTCTGTAATATGGTTAATTTCATACTTGCTACCAGACTTAATAATTGAGATAACATCAAAGCGTGTTTCACAATTTATGTTATTTTCTTTAATGTAAACATCAGCAGCTTTTATTAGGTTTTTTTGTTTGCTTTTGGTTACAAATTCTTCTGGCTTGCCAAAATAATCGCCTTCACGCAATTTCACCTCAACTACTACCAAAAGGTCATTAATTGAGGCAATAATGTCTATTTCGAGATGTTTAAAACGCCAATTTTTTTGTAAGATTTTATACCCTTGTTTTATTAAAAAATCTTGGGCTATTTTCTCACCTTCATCACCTAGTTGTTTATTATTTGGCATAGTTTTTATTATATCGAAAATAGTATTATTTTAGTGTAAAATTTAAAAACAAAGTAAATGAACAAAATTAAATTATTAATCGCGAATTTGTCGTTAACCGCAATTGCATTTGCTCAATCTTATTCTGGTAGTATTGAGTTTAAAATGGAAACTAATAAAGACACCACGACTAATATTTATTATGTTAAGGGAGATGATGTGAAGTTAGATCAAATTGGTCGTAAATCAGGTAAAGTAGAAGGTAGTTTCGTGTTTAACGTAGCGACTAAAGATATAAAATTTGTAAACCCAGTTCGTAAAGTTTGGGGCGAGCACAAATCAGAAACACCTCCAACGATTAAAGGAACTTGCATTGCTACAAAAGGAACTGGCAAAAAAACTATACAAGGTTTAAAATGCGAAGAATACATTGTAAAAAACACAGATGAAAATACAATTATAACGTATTGGATTAACTCTGGTAAATTTGATTTCTTTGTTCCATTAGTTAAAATATGAATCGTAAAGACAAACAAAGTATTTACTTTAACCAAATAAAAGATTTACCAAAAGGTTCAATGCCTTTATTATCTGAAGAAAGAACTATTTCTGATAATAAATTGGTTTCTAAATTAGAAGTTTCTAAAATTAATAAGTCAGTAATTGATGCTTCGAAATTAGCTATACCAGCTGAATACAAAAAATTTGAACAAAAATAATTTATTAAATCGATACAATAAAAAAACGCTTACTGAATTCAGTAAGCGTTTTTTTTATTTCAAATGCTCCAGCATCTCACTACAAATAAACTCAGCCGCTTTACCATCACCATAAAGTTTAGGAAACTGTAAATTCGTTTTTGTAGTTAATGTGTTATAAGCAGTAACTATTTTTTGTTCATCCGCATCAGTTATAATAGCAGCGCCACATTCCACTAACTCCACCCACTCTGTTTCAGGACGAAGAATGACACAAGGCTTTTCAAAATAAAATGCTTCTTTTTGCACACCTCCACTATCCGTCATTACTATGCGGCAATTTTTTTCTAAAGCAATCATTTCTAAAAACGAAACTGGGGCGATGATTTTGAAATGAGCGCTCGCTTTTACTTTTTGTAAAATCTCCTTATCTAAATTAAACTCTAATAATTTGGCTGTGCGTGGATGCAACGGCAATAACACATCTACATTATTTGTTTCGCTAATAGTATACAGTGCATTAAATAGGGCGTTTAAACGCACTGGTTCATCTGTATTATTATTACGATGTATCGTTGCTAAAATAAAATTATTTTTTGCAAGATTATTTTTTGTAATAATAGTAGTTTTACTTTCAGCTACTTCCGAAAAATATAAACTGTTATCATACATTACATCGCCACTATGGTATATTTTAGGATTGTTAGTATTATACGGTTTTTTATTAGTCGTTTTAAATCCTTCGTTTACTAAATTAGTAAAGCCAGTTTTTGTAGGAGAAAATAATAATGCAGAGGCGTGGTCGCACATAATACGATTAATTTCTTCGGGCATAGCTTTGTTAAACGAACGTAATCCCGCTTCGATATGCACTACAGGCACGTGAATTTTGCTTGCTGCAATAGCTCCAGCTAAAGTTGAATTTGTATCGCCATACAATACAATTGCTTGTGGTTTTTCAGTTATTAAAATTTCTTCTATCCCCGCAATCATAGTAGCTGTTTGCTTTCCGTGACTACCGCTACCAACATTTAAATTATAATTTGGAGCAGGTATGCCAAGTTCATCAAAAAAAACTTGACTCATATTTTCATCATAGTGTTGCCCTGTGTGCACTATAATTTCAGTAATTGAAGCTGAGTAGTTATTTTTTATAGCTCTGCTTAATGCAGCAGCTTTAATAATTTGTGGCCTAGCGCCTATAATCGTTACTATTTTCATTTTAATGTCTTATTACAATATTCCTTCATCTGCAAAACTTAAATAATTTTGCTCGCCAATAATCAAATGATCTAATACAATCATATCAAGTAATTTAGAAGCTTCTTTTATTTTTTTAGTTAAACTAATGTCAGCCTCGCTTGGTTTTAAATTTCCAGATGGGTGATTATGAGCTAATACTATACCACTTGCTAAATTTTCTATGGCTGGTTTTAAAATCAAACGCATATCCACTAAAGTCCCCGAAATACCACCTCTACTAATGCACTCTGTTTTAATAACTGTATTATTACGATTAGTAAATATGACCCAAAATTCTTCGTGAGGTAAATCACTTAATTTGGCTTTTAAAATATCATACGCAGATTTAGAGGATTGTATTTTTATTTTTTCTTCTACTTCTTCAAATGTTCTACGTCTGCCAATTTCTAGCGCCGCAACTATAGTTACAGCCTTTGCTTCACCAACTCCTTTAAATTTTGTAAAATCATTTAGCTGCAACTTAGCTAACTGATTAATAGAGTTTTGATGACTATTTAAAATACGTTGTGCTAATTGTACTGCGGTTTCGTTTCTGTTTCCAGATGAAAGTAAAATAGCCAACAGTTCGGCGTCCGATAAAGCAGCGCGCCCCTTGGTTATTAATTTTTCGCGCGGACGATCATCCTCTGCCCAAGCCTTGATGTTTAAATGTTTATGTGTATAATCTTCCAACGACTTTAAAATTAAGATTTTTTGATAAAAATTAAAATAATACTTTTGTTAACGATGTCGTTTACTCAATCCTTACAAATACTAAAACACAAAGAGTTTAAATGGTTTGTATTTGCACGTTTTTTTTTAACACTTGCCATACAAATGCAAATGAGTACTATCAATTTGCAAATCTATTATGAGCACACTAAAGAGGAATATGTTTTAGGTTTGATAGGGCTCACAGAAGCTTTTCCGTTTATTGCTACTTCATTTTTTTCGGGTTATTTAGCCGATATTATCAATCGTAAAAAAATATTAGTAGGTGGTTGCATCGCTTTATTTATAGGTTCTGTATTTTTATTTTTATACAGTAGCTCTATCTTTACTTGGCTTGCAGCCTTTGGTATGATACCGTTATTTAGTGTGGTATTTATTTTCGGAATTACTCGCTCTTTTTTAGCAGTAAGTGCTCCGGCATTTATGAGTCAAATTATTCCGCGCGAATTATACACACAATCAGCCACATGGAACAGTACCGCTTGGCATTTGGGCTCTATATTAGGGCCAGTAATTGCAGGGCTATTGTACGGTTTCAGAAATTCCCTACATGCCGATTGGTGTTATTCCATAACATGTGTGTTGTTTTTACTTGCAATTGTGTTTTTTAGTTTAATAACATCTAAACCAGTTGCAACTAAACCATCAAACGAAAGTTTTATAGATAGTATGCTGGTAGGTATTAAGTTTGTGTTTAATAACAAGTTAGTATTAAGTGCCCTATCTCTTGATTTGTTTGCCGTATTATTTGGTGGCGCAGTCGCTTTAATACCAGCTTTTACTGATAAAATATTACATCTTGGGCCAGAAGCATATGGCCTATTACGCACAGCACCAGCCATTGGCGCCGTACTAATGGCCTTTTACTTAGCTGTTAAACCACCCGCTAAACACGCTGGTATGAGTTTATTAATTGGTGTAGCTGCCTTCGGATTGTTTACCATATTATTTGCTATATCCACTAATTATTGGTTAGCATTTTTAATGTTATTAGGTACAGGAGCTTTTGATAACATTAGCGTTGTAGTACGTCATAGTATTATGCAATTGAGCACGCCCGACGAAATGCGCGGAAGGGTGGCTGCTGTTAATAGTATTTTTATTGGAAGTAGTAACGAAATTGGTGCATTTGAATCGGGTATAGCAGCAAGATTTTTAGGGTTAGTGCCCTCTATCGTTTTTGGTGGAGTAATGACTATTTTAGTTGTAACAGGCGTGCATAAACTAAACCCCGACCTAAAAAAATTAGATTTAGATAAATTACAATAATTACATTTTTCCTATCCAATGTGGATAGTTTTCTAAATCCTTTATAGTTGGTTCCTTTTCAAAAATTCCGAAAACG
>JAYSTR010000113.1:0-4140 GCA_043719555.1 Bacteroidota bacterium
TGTTTTTAAGGGCTTTAAAAATTATTTTTATAGCCTATATGAACGCAAACTCACAAATAAATTTACTTAAAGGTTACAACAACTTTAATTTTGGTAAAACAATAGTCGAAGCTGAACAACATTTTGGCAAACCTGAAGAAACTCAAGTGCTCAATGATGATATTTTAGATACCTCTTGTACCGTTTTGCACTACTGGGAACAAGGGTTTTCACTATTTTTCGATAATAGAAATTCTCAAAAATTTAGTAGCGTAGAGGTAGATAATGAAGAAACAACCTTGTTTAATCAACTTATCTTTAATTTAAAGGAACAGGAGCTTATCGCTTTAATGAAAGAAAATAATTTTGAGTTATCGGATTCTGAAAAGCAAGAGTGGGGCGAAAAACGTGTTAGTTTTGACGAAGCGGGCTTAGATTGTTATTATGAAAATGGTAAATTATCATCTATTAACTTTGGAGTGATAGAAGAACCTACTACCTTTGACTTTTTAGCAAACTAAATAAAATCAAAAACATTAAAATAAATTATAACCTTTAAAAATAGAAAATATGCCTGGAACAGAATTATTTGGCGCAGAAGAGCGTAAAGAAATTGAAGATGTATTATCAACTGGAATATTGTTTCGTTTTAATCATGATGCACAACGTAACAACATTTGGAAAGCAAAAGATTTTGAATCAGAAGCTAAAAAAATAACTGGCGCAAAATATGCATTAGCTGTATCAAATGGATCTGCGGCTATTTTAGCAGCATTAGCAGCTAGTGGCATAGGCACTGGAGATGAAGTAATTTGCCCTCCTTTTACATATATAGCAACGATTGAAGCCGTATTAATGTTAGGCGCTTTACCAGTGTTTGCTGAAATTGATGAAACGTTATGTTTAAGTGCTGAAGGGATTAAAAAAGTAATTACTCCAAAAACTAAAGCTATATGTTTAGTTCACATGTGTGGTGGTAACGCTAACATGGATGAGATTATGGCTGTAGTTAAAGAACATAATTTAAAATTAGTGGAAGATGCAGGCCAGGCATTTGCGGCATCCTACAAAGGAACTGCAACTGGGTTATTTGGAAGCGCTGGAGCATATTCTTTCGACTTCTTTAAAATAGCTACTGCAGGCGAAGGTGGAATTTTTGTAACTAATGACGAAGCCATTTATAAATATGCTGATAGCTATTGTGATCATGGTCACGATCATGTTGGTAATAATCGCGGTATGGAAAATCACCCGATTATTGGCTTTAACTATCGTATCTCTGAATTACACGCTGCTGTTGGAGCCGCGCAAACTCGCAAAGTACCTGCAATTCGTACAGCTAATTTAAAAAACAAAGCATTCTTACAAAAAGAATTATCTAAGGTTGAAGGAATTAGTTTTTCTAAACTAGGTGATGATAACGGAGATTCAGGAACTTTTTTAAACATATTAATGCCTGATACAGAAACGGCAAAACGCACTGTTGATGAATTTAATAAAGCGGGTGTTGCAGGTTTTAACTATTGGTTCACAAATATGTACCACTTTATTAATCAGTGGGAACATATTAAAGGTTTAAAAACAGCCGCTAAGTTACCAATTCAATTATTAGGAGCACCTCAAGATTATAATAATTTAGATATTCCTAAAACACAAGCAATAGTAGGTCGTTTAATTTCTTTTGGTATTCGTTGTACTTGGAATGAAGAAGAATTAAAAACATTAACTGCTAAAATTTCGGAATGTGCTACTAAGGCTTTAAAGCCAGTTAATGCTTAAATGATTTTATCTAAAGAAATATTTTGGGATGTTGATTATCTAAAACTCGATTTTGATAAAAGTGAAAACTTTATTATTTGTCGAGTTTTAGAATATGGCGGAATATCTGACTGGAAAGCTATTAGAAAACATTATGGTATAACTAAAATTGTTTCGGCTGCAACAAATGCAAAATCCTTATCTTTAAAAACCATGCATTTTATTCATAATATGTTTAATGTTCCTTTGATAAATTTCAGATGCTACAATTCAACGCGCTCCGACCAGACACACTGGATGTACTAAAATTAACAATGGATGAACCATTGCTTAATGATTTTACACTTGTAGGTGGAACCGCTCTTGCATTATATTTTGGTCATAGAATTTCAGAGGATGTTGATTTATTTACTTGGGAAAAATTTGATGTTGATTTTTTATTAAATGAATTAGAATCTAAACTTCAATTTAAGATAAAAGTAAAAACTCCTATTGGGGCACATTTATTTATTGAAAATGTAAAAACCGATTTGGTGTATTTTCCAATAAAACCAATGCGAACTTCTCATTTAGTTGACGGAGTTAGATTATTAGATTTAGAAGATTTAGCTGCAATGAAGTTAAATGCAATAGCAAATAGAGGCGCGAAAAAAGATTTTTATGATTTATTTTTTTTGCTCCAGCATTTTAACATTGAAAAATTAGTTGAACTGTTTTCCGAAAAATTTAAGCAACAAGATGTATTTGGTTTAGCTCGTAGTTTGTCTTATTTTCAGGATGCTGACGAAGAAGAAACGCAAATAATTGTATTAAAAGAAAAATCTTTAACTTGGGAAAAAGTAAAGAAAACTATTTTATTAGAAGCTCATAAAATTTTATAATTTTAACCTATGCAACACAAAAATTTTAAAAATATAGATAAAGTAACTTACGGTCGTGGTTCGTTTGCCCAATTGACAGATACTATAGAACCGATTCGTAAAGATAACAACAATTACTTTGTGTATGTAGTAGATAATTATTTTAAAGGAAAACCTTTATCGAATAAGTTACAAAACCAACCCAAGGATTTAATTTATTTTATAGATGTTGATCCACACGAACCTAAAACTGAGCAAATTGACGCCTTACGTGATGAAATTCTTGCTAAGCAAGGTTTGCCAAGTGGCGTTATAGGTATTGGTGGCGGTAGTATTATGGATATTGCAAAAGCATTGTCGTTAATGCTAACGAACGAAGGTTCTTCAACATTATACCAAGGATTAAATTTAGTTAAGAAACCAGGTGTATATCATTTAGGTGTTCCAACTATTTCTGGTACTGGTGCCGAAGTATCAATGACGGCAGTACTTACTGGTCCTGTAAAAAAATTAGGTTTAAAATGCGATTGGACAGTTTTTAATCAAGTAATCTTAGATCCAGAGTTAATTGCTTCGGTTCCTACTGATTGGTGGTTTTATACTGGTATGGATACTTACATTCATTGTATCGAATCTGAAACTGGAATTCGTAATAATGCATTTAGTTTGGCTTATGGTGAGCAATCTTTAAAACTTTGCAGAGAAGTATTTTTAGGTGAGCACGCAGGTCGTACTCCCGAGAATGATGATAAATTAATGGTTGCTTCTTTAATGGGAGGCTTAAGTTTAACGTATAGCGAAGTAGGTGTATGCCACGCGTTAAGCTATGGTTTATCAATGGTTTTGGGTACTCGTCACTGTTATGCAAACTGTCTTATATTTCAGCACCTTGGCGATATTTATCTAAAAGGACATAGTGAGTTTATGCAAATGATAGAAAAACATAATATCGTTTTACCTCAAAACTTAAGCAAAGAGTGGACTGAAGAACAAATTACAGCGATGGCTACAGTTTCTTATAATTTACCATTTATGTGGAATCACGCATTTGGCGATAATTATAAAGAAATTGCAACTATGGATTATATTAAAGATTTATTTAGAAGATTATAAAAACAAAACATTATGACAAAAAAAATAGTTAGAGTAGGGGATATAGAGTGCGGTAGTAAAGAGTTATTCTTAATATCTGGGCCATGCGTAATTGAAGAAGAATCGATTATGATGAAAACGGCTGAGAAATTAAAAGAAGTTTCAGAGCGTTTAAATATCAAAATTATTTACAAATCGTCTTTCACAAAAGATAACCGTAGTAGTTTAAGTTATTATAAAGGACCAGGTTTAATTAAGGGTTGTGAGTTATTAGGTAAAATTAAAAATCAATTTGGTTTCCCTGTATTAACCGATATTCACTCGCATGATCAGGCAGCTGCTGCAGGCGAAGTATGTGATGTATTACAAATTCCTGCATACTTATGTATGCAATCGTCTTTATTAGAAGCATCTGCAAAAACAGGACGCGTTATTAATATTAAACACGGTC
>JAYSTR010000114.1:0-4140 GCA_043719555.1 Bacteroidota bacterium
AATTATTGAGCTTAATTATAAAGCCAGTTAAAATTGGACTAATAGTTTCTTCTAGCTTATTGATTTTTATATTCATTATGAGATTAATAAATGGTTATAACGAACCCGTAAATTATTATTCTCTTTACTCTGTATTGATTTGGTATTCATTGTTTTTTAGCTTGTTCAGTATTTTTTATTCATCAATTGCTATTTTTATCAATTATGGATATAACAGATTTAAAAGAAAAGAAAGTACTCAAACAATTATTGTTCACTTGAAGTTTTTAATTATTACAGTTTTTATATTTGTTTTCGTAATGACTTTTTTTTATTATAATAAATAAAAGATAACCCAAAACGAAAATTTGTGATTAAACTTTGTGGTATTTTCTAATACTAGTGAGCAACTTAAGGCAATTGTAGTAAAACAAAATATAGTAGAAGTAACAGGTAATTAATCTTTACTTTTCAAATCCAAATACTTATTAATCAACTGAGGCATTCCAAAGTCATTTAATTTGTCCCGTTTAGTTTTAATTAAAGATGCTGATGTTATGGGTTCGGTAATTTTTATTTCGTAAAAGGTAGCATATAAATGCTGATGAGATAAAATGTGTTTTTTTTGTTTGGTAATTTTATCTACAACAAACTTCGTCAGTTTTAAATTTGTTTTTAGTTTTTTTAATACCGTCGTTTCGGTTGTGTCGTCATCGGTTTCAATTAAATAAAACTGATATAAGTTTTGCCAAATGTCTTTATCGGTGCGCTTTTCGATATAGATGGAGTTTTTATGATTTAAAACAAAATAATGAAAATAACGATTTTTTATTTTGAGCTTATTCGTTTTTACAGGCAATAAACTAACGCTGTTGTTTTTATAAGCTAAACAAAATTGTTGTAGTGTACACTCGTTGCATTTAGGGTTTTGTGGTTTACAAACTAGCGCGCCATATTCCATTAAGGCACTATTATGTAAGGCTGCTTTTTTAGTATCCAATAATTCGTTAGCTAATTCCTGAAATTCTTTTTTTCCGTTGGTAGAATTTATAGGCGTATTGCTGTTAAATAACCGAGCTAATACCCTATATACGTTGCCATCAACTACTGCATACGGTAAATCGTAGGCAATAGATGCAATGGCTGCTGCAGTGTAGTCGCCTATGCCTTTTAGTTCTTTAATAGTAGAGTAGGTGGTAGGAAAATTTCCCTTAAATTCTTTCGCTACTATTTTTGCCGTGGCGTGTAAATTGCGCGCACGCGAGTAATAACCTAATCCCTGCCAAAGCCTCATGACTTGATCTTCTGGCGCATTAGCTAAATCAATAATGGTAGGAAATGTTTCCGTAAATTTTAAATAGTAATTTAAGCCTTGTACAACTTGTGTTTGTTGCAACATAATTTCCGATAACCATATTTTGTAGGGATCTTTTGTATGTCGCCAAGGTAAATCGCGTTTGTTTTTTTTATACCAAGCAATTAATGCTTCCGAAATAGGATGATTACTTGGCATAATAATTAATCGGTAGCATATATTTTTGAGATAACCGCTAAGTTTTTTTCTTTAATGACTTTACGTTTTAAACTCATTTTTGGTGTTAGCTCTCCTCCTTCAATGCTCCATTCTTTGCTTAATAGTTCGCAACGTTTTAGTTGTTCGTATGGAGCTAACGTTTTATTCATATCCTTAATATGATTATTAATAATGGTTTTTAAAGTTTCGTGTTTACTCATCTCTTCATTCGTCGTCCACGGAATATTTTTTTCCTTACAATACTCTTTAAAATTCACAAATGAAGGAACAATAATAGCAGATGCAAATTTTTCGCCATCACCAACTACCATACTTTGTTCTACAAAACGACACTCTTTAATTTTATTTTCAATCATTAAAGGCGCTACGTATTTACCAGAAGTTGTTTTAAAAATTTCTTTTTTACGATCAGTAATTTTTAAAAATTTACCTTCCACAAACCTTCCAATATCACCCGTATGAAACCAACCTTCATCATCCATTACTTCTTTGGTTGCTTCCGGATTTTTAAAATAACCCATCATCACACTTGGGCCTTTTACTAAAATTTCTCCGTCTTCTTCCGCAATTTTCACGGTGGTTCCTTCTATTACAGGGCCACAAGTTCCTATTCTAATATTATCATCACCGTAGTGGTTCACACTCACAACCACACAGGTTTCCGTTAATCCATAACCTTGCAAGCACACAATGTTTGCACATAAAAATATACGTTCTAATTTTGGGTTTAAGGCCGCACCACCAGAGGCTATGCAAATTAATTTCCCTCCAACAGCATCGCGCCATTTGCTATACACTAATTTATCGGCAATTTTATGTTGCACGTCATACCACCATCCATTTCTGTTTTTTACTTCATACTTGTTTGCTAAGCGTATGCTCCAATCAAATATTTTGCGTTTAAAGCCAGTTAGCTTTTCGCCAGTGGATGTAATTTTTTCATACACACGTTCTATTAATCTCGGTACTGAAACAAATATTTGTGGTTGAATTTCTTTTAAATTATCGCCTATAGTTTCTATACCTTCCGCATAATAAATAGAGATCCCTTTTAATAAATATAAGGTACTAACCATACGCTCATAAACGTGATTGAGTGGTAAAAAACTCAATGCTCGCCAAGTAGAGTTAAAGGGCGCAAAGTTTTGACAACTCTTTACATTAGCGACTAAATTAACATGAGATAACATCACGCCTTTGGGAATGCCTGTTGTACCTGATGTGTATAGTATCGTTAATAAATCAGTCGGTAAAATTGTTTTTTTAATAGCGTTTACTTTTTCCAAGCAGGTATTTTTTTTGCCCATATCAATAAAATCGGCAAAGGCTTGCAAATGAATAAGCGGATTAAAACTAACGATGTGTTTTACGTGAGGGATTTCTTTTTCGATTTCAACTAATTTCGCATAAATATTTTTATCCGAAATAAAAACAGTTGTTACCTCGGCATGATTTAAAATAAAGGCTAAATCAGTATTGCTAATAGTTGGGAAAATGGGAACTGTAACAACACCAATTTGCTGACAACCATAATCACAAAAATTCCATTCAGGGCGATTATTAGAGATAATAGCAACTTTATCGTTTTTACCTATACCTAAAGCTAATAAGCCATAGCTAACCCAGTTTACGTAATCAATAAGATCTTTGCTGCTATACTTTTTCCAATGTTTATTTTCTTTACAAGCTAAAACATCTTCTTTTATAAAATCGCTTTTATATAAATCTAAAATATCAAATACGCGGGTAATTTCCATAGAGTATTTATTTATAGTAAAGGTACTATTTTTTAAAATTTTATTAATTCAATTATTTGTTTCAAATACAGTTCATCCGTTTTATCAAAGGTGTTATAGTTTTCGCTATCAACATCTAGTACTCCAATAATTTCGTAATTAGAATTATAAATTGGTAGCACAATTTCGGATTTAGAAAGCGAACTACAAGCAATATGCCCAGGGAAAGCGTCTACATCATCAACTATTAAAACGCTATTTGTATCCCAAGCAATACCACATACTCCTTTTCCTTTTTTAATACGAGTGCAAGCAACCGGACCCTGAAAAGGCCCTAATACCAATTCATCCTCTTTTATCAAATAAAAACCTACCCAAAAAAAGTTTAATCCAAATTTTAAAGCCGCGCAAAGGTTACCCATATTAGCAATAGCATCCGTTTCGAAATCCACTAATGCTTTTATTTGTGGAATAAGCGATACGTATTTTTCTTGCTTAGTAGTTCCTTCTAGTATTAAATCTTCGGCCATAGTTTCGTTACTGAATTATTTGCTTATTTTTATATACAAATATATTAGTATTTGCTAATTTTCGCCTAAAAACACCATCTATTATTTATGCTGCTCTTGCTTTTAACTTCCGAATATTCTGTTTCACTACAGCCAGCATGGTGGCAAGTATTAGCCATTGTATTTGTGTGCTTGTATATTTTATTTGTTATAAAAAATAAGCGTCTGCAAAAGAAAAAAGTAGAACTCGAACGAATTGTTGAAGAACGCACAGCTGCTTTAAAACAAAAAGAACAAGAAATTACGGATAGTATAAAATATGCATTGCGAATCCAATTATCTATTATTCCAACACAAGGTAAAGTAAAAGAGTTGTTGCCAA
>JAYSTR010000115.1:0-4115 GCA_043719555.1 Bacteroidota bacterium
CGTGTTCCTGTTGCTGATGGTTCTTTAACTGATATTACCTGTGTTTTAAAGGATTACCCTACTGTTGAACAAATAAATGCCGCCTTTAAAAAAGCAGCAGAAACCGATTTAAAAGGTGTTTTAGAATATACCGAAGATCCTTTAGTTTCTATAGATATCATTGGAAATCCGCACTCAGTAGTTTTTGACGCTGATTTTACTAGCCTCGTAGGTAATTTAGTTAAAATTATCGGCTGGTACGATAATGAATATGGCTACAGCTCTCGTTTAGTAGATTTGGTTTTAAAAATGAGTAAATTGTAATTCGATTTTACAGAAAATAGTCTAACGTGAGTAAGGCTTTTTTTTGTAAATTCGTCAACTCAATGTTAAAAGGTAAACAACTCATATTAGCAACGAAACCATTTGCTCAAGAAAATCGTTTTAAAAGTTGGTACTATACCATTTCAACACTTTTAATTTTATTAGCATTATTAGTTGGTACTATTTATAATTTTCACTGGACTTTAAAATTAGCATGTAGTATTAGTGCCGGTTTTTTAATAGGTCGCTTTTTTGTTATTTATCACGACTATCTTCATAAAGCGATTTTAGAAAAATCTACTGTTGCAAATATTATTTTTACCATTTTTGGATTTTACGTACTTGCGCCAAAAAGCATTTGGCAGGCGAGCCACGATTATCATCATAAAAATAATTCAAAATTATTTAGTGCCAGCATTGGATCCTACCCTATTTACACTAAACAAAAATTCGAAAAATGTAGTAAGTCCGAACAGTTTCATTATTTATTTATACGCCATCCTTTAACTATTTTCTTTGGATACTTCTTTGCCTTTATGTATGGTATGTGTATCAAATCTATTATCAATCGTTTTACAAAAAATATCGATTCATTAATTGGTTTATTATTTCATTACGCATATCAAATTGCAATTTTTTATTTTTTTGGTTTTCATACCTGGATTTTAACTTGTTTAATTCCTCATTTTATTTCGGGCGGATTAGGCGCTTATTTATTTTATGCGCAACATAATTTCCCGGGTGTAACCTTTGTTGGTAACGAGGAATGGACTTACGAAGGCGCAGCGCTTGACTCATCAAGTTATATGAAATTAAACCCTGTATTACAATGGGCTACTGCAAATATTGGATTCCATCATATTCATCACTTAAATGCTCGAATTCCTTTTTATCGCTTACCAGAAACGATGGCTAACATACCTGAATTACAAGCCTGTAAAACGACTTCTCTTAAAATAAAAGACATTGTTGCATGCTTTAAACTGAAGGTTTGGGATTACGAAAAGCAACAAATGGTAGGCGTTTAGTCATTTTGTTTAGATGAATCATCTTGATAAGTTAGTTTTAAAGACTTAACTTTAGTGTAAAGATTTATTTACATGAAAAAAATACTACTCTTAATTATATTTATTGGCTCCCAAAGTATTGCGCAAATACCTACTGGTTATTATAATTCTGTACAAGGATTAACGGCAAACCCTTTGTTTTTAGGCTTACATAACATTATTAAAAATCATACACAGGTTTCGTATAATGCTTTATGGACATTTTTTCCTAAAACAGATAAGAAAGCAAATGGTTTAGTATGGGATATATATACTGATATTCCAAACGGAACCCCAACGTATACGTTTGCATTTATAACTGACCAATGCGGTAACTATGCGGTTGAAGGCGATTGTTATAACCGCGAGCATAGCTGGCCACAAAGCTGGTTTAATTCAGTATCTGGCCCTGTATCTGATATATTTCATATTTATCCAACAGATGGAAAAGTGAATGGTGTAAGAAGTAATTATCCATATGGTAATGTAAGTACCGCAAGTTATACCAGTTCTAACGGAAGTAAATTAGGTGTATCAGCCAATTTAGGTTATAGTTTAACAACCTTTGAGCCCATTGATGAATACAAAGGCGATTTAGCTCGTGGCTATTTTTATATGAGTACACGTTATTATTCCGAAGATGCTGGCTGGTCAACATCTGATGCAACTAATAAATCAACTATATTGCCTTGGGAAGTAGATGTGTTATTACAATGGCATCATCAAGACCCTGTTAGTGCTAAAGAAATTGCTCGAAATGATAGTATTTATAAATTGGTTCAACATAATCGTAATCCTTACATTGATAATCCACAATGGGCAGATAGTATTTGGCAACCGACTATAACTACATTTATAAATGAACAAGAGTTACAAAATGCCATTTCTCTGTTCCCTAATCCAGCTAGTAACGAGTTTTATTTAATTAATAAAGCACAATTTAATACTCAACCATTTAATGTAACTATTACAAATATTGCTGGACAACTAATTGATGTGCAACCATTATTACACACAGAAAGTAAAGCAATTGATTGTAGCAAATGGCAAGCTGGTATTTATTTTATTGAAATAAAAAATACGGATGCCGGTTATAATTTACGTTTTATAAAACAATAGTTTTATTCTAAACCCAACCAAGCCTTACGAGCTATTACTTGTTGTTCGGTTGCTTTATCGTTTATTTCAATTAAATCGTATTCGGTAACCATTACAGGTTTTACTTTAGCTTTTAATGTTTTTATTTGTTCGTTGCCTTTTTTGTCTTTTCGCATAACTTCAACCTGTAAACGATCGCCTTTTTTTGCATTATCGATAAACTGACCAAGTACTTCTTTTAAATTTTCCATACTTAGCTTACGATTATTAAACGTTACAATTTCATCACCTTCTTTAAATTTTAATTTCTTTCCAAAGGCATCTAATTTTTGAGTGTTAATCACTACCAATCTTCCTGATGTTGGATTATAGCCAACAGAAATTCCACCAAGGGTTATTTGTTCAGTTGTTTTTTTATCTGTGTAATTTAAACCAACCATTGCAAAAACATCTTTAAATGGTAATGGTTTATTACCTGCAACATAGGTATTTAAGAAATAACGAATTTCTTTATAGCTTAATTTTTCTATATCGTTAAATAAATCATCATCGTTAAATGATTTTGTTTTTCCATATTGTTTTGATAAATCATACATTAATTCCTGTGTACCATATTTTCCATTACTGTAATAACGTAACATCATATCCAAACACATTCCAATTAATGCGCCTTTTTCGTACACATTATTATATTCTTTTTTGTATTTATCCAACACATATTTACTCATTACTGTAAACGGCACAGTATCATTGTAATTTTCGCGGGCATTTTTCATCTTAGCAATCATCACATCAAAATATGGCTCAATTTCTATAAGCCCCGATTTTACTTGCATATGATGTGCTGCATATTCCGTTAAGCCCTCATACAACCATAAGTGCTTGCTCATTACAGGGTTATTAAAATCAAAATTTCCAATTTCTTTTGAATGAATATTTAATGGCGTTACAATATGAAAAAATTCGTGCGATGCCACATCTCTGATATCTTGTGTCAGTAATGTAGTATCTGCTTCGGGCATTACATAAAATGAAGAGTACGAGTGTTCTAAAGCCCCAACAGAACCACTTAAAGTGGGTTTATCGGCAAAGTATAACAAAAAAGCATATTTATCTATAGGTAGTTTTCCTCCTAAATAATCCGCTTGCGCTAAAAGCAATGGCTCTAAATTGCGTGCTACAAAACCTGATGTAACTAGTTTATTGGGTGAATAAACCGAAATTAAAACTTGTGCTTGCCCAATTATAATCGTCGTTGTATCGGGAATCGAATACATAATAGGTGCATCAACCAAATCGTGATAATTAAAAATAGAAAGCACGTCGGTTGTTTCGCCACACTTTATATCAGTAATACTAGTAGATGGATAAAAACCTTTAGGTTTAATAAATTCTAACTTAAAATTGGTTTCGATTTTATCTTTAAAATAACCAAAAAAGCCGTGAGTATTAAAAATAAAATTTTTATCAGCTTCGATATTTGTTCCACCTGGTTCAAACACTACCTTTTCTTTAATATCTGTATCCCAAGTATCTTGTACTTCGTAGCTAATTTGTTGTATTAAATTAGCTGGCGATAATTTATAGGAATTCGCATCCAACTTTTCAATTTTAATTATTTGTCCGTTTTTACCTTCAACTTTAAAATTCGAAATAAAACTTCCAAAA
>JAYSTR010000116.1:0-4114 GCA_043719555.1 Bacteroidota bacterium
CGGTGGTAACCGTGAAGGAGGCGAGCGTCGTTCATCTTTTGGTGGAAATCGTGAAGGTGGTGAAAAACGTTCATATGGTGGAAATCGTGAAGGTGGCGGAGAGCGTCGTTCATTCGGACCTCCTCGTGAGGGCGGAGAAAAACGTTCATTTAGTTCATCTGCACCGCGTGAAGGTGGCGAGCGTAAAAGCCGTTATCCTAAGAGATAATTAAAAGTAATTAACAAAATGCAAAAAAAACCTACAAAAAACGAATTTGTTTTTTGTAGGTTTAAAATTAATACTATATTTGCATCCCCGTAAAAAGGAAAAAATCACATTTAAGAGAATAATAATATGTCACGTATTTGTCAATTAACAGGAAAAAAAGCGATGAAAGGAAACAAAGTTTCTTTTTCTAATTCGAAAACTCGTCGCCAGTTTAAAGTAAATTTAAAAACTAAAAAGTTTTTTATCCCTGAAACAGGAGAGTGGGTTACTCTACGTGTTTCTACATCTGCAATTAAAAACATTAATAAAAAAGGAATTTATGCTTGTTTAAAAGACGCCGTTCAAACCGGAGTTTTAGCTTAATTCATAAATACACACGAAAATGGCAAAGAAAGGTAATAGAATTCAAGTAATTTTAGAGTGCACAGAGCACAAAACAAGTGGTTTACACGGGACATCTCGTTACATCACTACTAAAAACAAAAAAAACACACCTGATCGTATCGAGTTAAAAAAATATAACTCTATTATGAAAAAGATGACTGTTCATAAAGAAATTAAATAATCCATTAAAACAGATATACAATGGCTAAGAAGGTAGTTGCAACATTAAAATCAGGTAAAGGAAATAGCTTTACAAAAGTGATTAAAGTTATTAAGTCGCCAAAAACAGGTGCTTATGCATTCCGTGAAGAAATCGTTCATAACGATTTAATCACTGATTTCTTAAAAAAATAATCTTTAAATAGATTTCAATTAATAAAAAATTCTTTCTTTTTACAGGAAAGAATTTTTTTGTTTTATAATAAACCAAAATATCGTGGAAAAATCAAAAATTATATCAGCGTCAATTATTGCTATTGCTTTAATTATTGTAGGATTTAAAATAAGTAATACCTGGGAAAAAACTCACGTATCCTATAATAATATTGGAGTTACAGGCTTGGGTACCAAAAACTTCGATTCAGATTTAATAGTTTGGCGGGCTTCATTTTCTCGCAATGCAGCTACGTTAGCAGAAGCTAACACTTGGATAAAAGGAGATATTGAAGCTGTAAAATTATTTTTAAAAAGCAATGGCATTAATGAAAACGAAATGTCTTTTACCTCATTAAAAATTAATCGTAATTATAAACAATTGTTTAATAACGAAGGAAACCCAACAGGAACAGTATTTGATGGATATAATTTATTTCAGGAAGTTATCATAGAATCGAAAAACTTAACGGCTGTAGAAAAAACAAGCACGGTAATTGGCGATTTAATTGAAAAAGGTATAGAGTTTACAGCTAACGAACCAGATTATTATTACACTAAACTGTCTGATTTAAAATTAGAGTTACTTAAGAATGCAACTCAAGATGCTTTAAAACGTGCACAAACTATTGCAGAAAATGCAAATAGTAACGCAGGGAAATTAAAAGAAGCTGAAATGGGTGTATTTCAAATAACCGGGCAAAACTCTAATGAGGATTACGCTTGGGGTGGATCGTTTAACACTAAAGCAAAACACAAAACAGCTAGCATTACAGTTAAATTATCTTTTAGTTTGTAACGTTGCTTTTTCAGCTTTAATTATGGTTAATTGTTAACTAACTCTAACTCATCGTTCACAAGTTTGGTTTTATCGAAATGCATAAATCATTAAATTTGCTTGAGTAATGAAAATTTTTAATTAAATATATCTTATGAAAAAAAATATACTTTTATTTTTAACACTTTTAACCACTCAAGTAATTATTGCACAATTTGATAAATGGCCAAGTGTTAATACGATGTCGCTATCTGGAGGACAGATTATTACTAAAAAATCTGTAAAAATAGATAATGATATTTTTATGGTTGCTGATACAGGCGCTAACTTTGGTCCTCAGGCAACTGGTCTTTTTAAATATAACACAATTGATAGATCTCTTATGCAAGTTAGTTATCCATTAGAGTGGGGCGATAGAGGTATACAAGCAACAACAACTTATACTACTGCAAGCGCGTCTTATTGTATTTTTGGCTGTTATTCTACTAGTGACAATGCTAGCTTTCCTGTATTGTATACGTATAATAGTTTAACAAATTCAATTAGAGCCGATTCAATTTACATAGGATCTCCATACGATCATAATTATGGTATACAAACTATGGCTATGTTTAGTCCTTTTTCGAATGATGATACGCTAAGAATTTTCTCGAAATATTTTAATGCAGTAACTGTATTTAAAAAACAGATTAATCAATCAACTGTTTCTTCTGATTTCGTAACCTTAACATTGGAGAATGCATACACAAGTATTGTGTTTAATAATACATTATATGTAAGTGGTAATTTTAGCGTTAATAATAGTTTGTTAGAAAGTTCGGATGGTAGAAATTTTGTAAATGCTGCTTTTTTTAATTCGTCTAATTATATTAATTCTGCAGGTATAAAAGCAATGCAAATAGTTGGAAGCAAATTATATTTTGTAGCTGAAAATTTTGGTAGTGGGTTTGAATTACATTCTACATCAGATGGACTTACAGATGTGCTTGAACAAACATTTACAGAAAGATTTAAAAGTATGGAAAATCATAATGGAACTTTATGGATTTCCACATACGAAAACAGCTCTAATCGTTTTCCGAGCATATATTATTTAAAAAATAATAATATAATTTTATCTAACTACATATCGGAGTTGGATGGTTCTAATAACCCTAATTTAGATGGTTCTACTTTTGATTTAGTTTCTGCCAATGATAGCCTTTATTTTGTAGGAAATTACGGAACTGGTTTTGCTGCAAAAACGGCAAGTAATAACTCTAACTTAAAAGGGATAAATAATATTCGAGATAATTATATTAATGTTTTAAAATTAAGTCCACCAGTTGCCGATTTTATTTATAATAACAATTTAGTTTGTAAGGGTTCTACATTTACCGTTACAGCTAATTGCCAGAATACGGATTCTACTTATTGGTATATTGATGGCGTTTATTCGATGACAAGCCCTGGTGCAACTGCTTTTACATCGGTTAATTTTACCACTAACGGAAACCATACGATTGGTTTAGTTGCTTTTGGTGGTACTTTAAAAGATTCTGTTTCATATAACTTTACAGCGTATGATATCACTTCATCAGGAGGTTACACAACTGCCGTAACATGTAATGGTTTTTCTAATGGTACAGCATGGATTGATGCACAAGGAGGTTATGCACCATATACTTTTAACTGGAGTAATGGCGCTACTACTGATACAATTTTTGGTTTATCTGCTAATACGTATTCATGCACCTTAACTGACGTTCACGGTTGCGAAATGTTTTTTGCTTTAGATGTTGCAGAACCAACTCCTTTAACAGCCTCAGTTACACCTATGAGTGCAACTTTAACTTGTGCATCACCTTCGGTACAATTAGATGTGATTTCTTCAGGAGGAACACCAGGTTATACTTATAATTGGTCTCCTGTCCCCGATAATTCATCTAGCTTAATAGTTACAATTGCAGAAACTTATACAATTGTTGTTACAGATGCAAATGGATGCACATCGAGTCAAACTGCTACAATATATTCATCTGGTTCATTTACTGCAGCAATTGCATCATCTACTAATGTTTCATGTAATGGCTTAAATGACGGAGCATTAACCGCAATATCAACGTCATCTAACGCATTGTTTAATTGGACACCAGGTAATTTTAATACCAGTACAATTAATAATTTAAGTGCAGGAAGTTATACTTGTACTATTACGGATGCTGTAACCGGCTGTGCAAATACGGCGACAGCAACAATTACAGAACCAGCAGTATTTTCTGCTGTAATTGTATCATCTAGCAATGTTTCTTGTTTTGGAGGAAATGATGGGCAGGCACAAGTAACGGCCATGGGAGGAAGTGGGTCATATTCTTACGCTTGGGATAATATAT
>JAYSTR010000117.1:0-27311 GCA_043719555.1 Bacteroidota bacterium
ATCATATCAGCAGTAACAATCATTTCAAATGCCTTTCCTTTTCCAACTAATTGCGCTAAACGCTGAGTTCCACCATAACCAGGAATAACGCCTAAGCTAACTTCCGGCAAACCCATTTTTGCATTTGTGCTAGCAACACGAATATGACAAGCCATTGCTAGCTCTAATCCCCCACCTAACGCAAAACCATTAACCGCTGCTATAACTGGTTTAGAGTAGTTTTCGATAAAATTAAATATTTTGAAGTGGCCAATGGAACTTAATTGTTTTCCTTCTTGCACACTGTAATTAGCAAACTCTGCAATATCAGCACCAGCTACAAAGGCTTTTTGTCCTGAGCCAGTTATAATTAACGCTTTAATAGATTTATTATTTTCTGCGTCAACTAAAATGTCGTGTAATTCTTCTATAGTTTGTTTGTTAAGTGCATTTAATTTATCCGGACGATTAATAGTTATAATTAATGTGTCGTTTTTAAATTCTGTTGCTATATTTTCTAATGCCATTTCTGTTTCCATTTTCTTATTTATTTTAAAGATGAAGCAAATATAAGTTGATTGAAATACGAGCTAAAAAAAGTTATTAACTGTTTATCGTGCTTTAAAAAGATAAAATTTTAACATTTAGGCAAAAATTAATAACTTACACTCATTCAAAAAGTAAACTACATAGTTGTTTTTGTTTTAGGTTTAGCGTTTGGCTATGCCCAAAACACCGATAGTTTATTGCGTATCGTTAAGCAATCAAAAACTGATAAACAAACCTGCATCGCTTTATTAAACTATGCCAATGCTCTAAAAAAAACTGATATTGATTCGGCAATACAATGTAGTAATACATCATTAGTATTGGCTACAATGTTAAAAAACGATTCTTTAATTGCCGAAGCGAATTCATTATTGGGTTATTGTTGCGAAGTAAAAGGGAATTATAAAAACGCGCTTGTTTATTTTTTAAAAGCGATTGAAACTTATAAGGCACAAAAAAACAAAAACAAACTTTCAACCTGTTACAATGGAATGGGTATCGTGTATTGGTATCAGGGATTTTACGATAAGGCGATTGAATATTATAAAAAGAATACAGATATAAGCATAGAAATTAACGATAAAAATGGGCTAGCTACGAGTTATGGCAACATGGCTATTATTTTTGATGAGAAGGGAGACTTAAATAATTCTTTATTATATTATAAGAAAGCGCTTGTAATATTTGAAGATGAAAAAAACTTGCAAAGTATGGCATCTTGCTATGATAATATGTCGTTGGTATTTAAACAAAAAGAAGATTTTAAGCAAGCGCTTGAATACAACAACAAAAGCTATAAAGTTCGCGATGAATTAAAAGACACCATTGGGATGCTTGCTAGCATGGAAAACCTAGGAAGTATTTTTATTAAATTAAAAAAATACGATGATGCAATTTCTATATCCGAAAGAGTACTTGGATTTGCCACTAAGTTAGGGGCAAAGGAAGATATGAAAGCAGCGTATGTAAATTTAAAAGAAGCTTACGAGTTTAAAAATGATTTTAAATCGGCCTATAAGTTTGCTGATTTATTAATGGCCGTTAAGGATAGTTTAAAGAATAGAGATAATTTAGACCAAGTGGCCGAACTGGAAGCCAAATTTAAAACGAAAGAAAAGGAAACCGAGTTAACTGAAATTAAATTGGTACATGAATTAGCTGCTAAAGAAAATGCGGAAAAACTAAAACGAAAAAATTATTTTATTGGCTTTTTAATTTTTATTGGAGTATTGGTTGTATTAGCGGCCTTTTTAATTTTAAAACGATTAAAAGAAAAAAAGCAAATTGCCGAAGAGTTTAGCGAAAAAAACAAAGCTATTGAAATGCAAAAATCGATTATAGATAAAGCATTTTTGCAATTATCAGAAAAAAGTAAAGATATAACTGACAGTATAAAATATGCTAAACGGATACAAAAAGCAATATTCCCAACTAATATTTATTTTAATAAATTATTACCACAATCATTTGCTTTTTTTAAACCAAAAGATATTGTGAGTGGCGATTTTTATTGGGTAGAACAAGACGAAGAGGGTTGTGTTTATTTTGCTGTAGTTGATTGTACGGGGCATGGAGTTCCGGGAGCTTTTATGAGCATTGTTGGTTTTAATTTATTAAACAAAGCGTTGTTTGAGAGCAAATTTAAAACTCCTGCAGAAATTTTAAACGAAGTGAATAAAAATTTAACAGAAACACTTAAACAAACGTTTGAAGAAAGTGCGGTAAAGGATGGCATGGAAATATCATTATGCAAGTGGAATAAACAAACAAATGAATTTTGGTTTGCTGGTGCTAATGCAATTATTTATAAAGTTTCTAATAAGAATTTAGAAATCATAAAAGGAGATAAAAACCCTATTGGGGCTTTTTATGGCGAAAAACTACAATCCTACACAAATACAAAGGTTGAGGTTTTAAAAAATGATTGCATTTATTTATTTAGTGATGGCTATGCGGATCAGTTTGGCGGAGATAAAGGTAAAAAGTATAAATACAAACAGTTAGAGGATTTTTTAAAAATGCATTCTCATTTAAATATGACAGAACAACGTAAGTTACTAAGCACTGAATTTACAAAATGGAAGGGTGAATTAGAACAAGTGGACGATGTATGTGTTATAGGAATAAAAATTTAATCATGAAAAAAATTATAATATTATTTATCACAACAATATCTTGCAATGTTTTTGCACAGATAGATTCTTTGAATTATGACAACCATTTTACAAAACATTTAACACTTTCAGATACCTTTTTTGGTAATGAAGATATGTATCAGGTGTGCTATCCTAAAGATCATAGGCCTATGTTTTATTCCATTATTGTTTTTTCTATTTCTACTTTAGTTTTAGGTTTTTTAGTTGTTTATATTAAAAATAATAGCAATAAAAAACTAAAAGAAAAATCAAACATTATTTCGGAGCAAAATAAAGATTTGCTTGACAGTATTAGTTATGCTCAGCGTATACAACAAGCTATATTGCCCGAGCAATCTACTATTGATAAGGTATTGAAAAATGGGTTTGTGTTTTATAATCCAAAAAACATTGTGAGTGGCGATTTTTATTGGTTACACAAAACTGATAACATGGCGGTTATTATTTTATTTGATTGCACGGGACATGGAGTGCCAGGCGCATTATTAACAATGTTAGGAAATGATGCATTGAATAAAGCTATCCTTGAAAGAAAAATATTGGACCCATCGCTCATTTTAGATTGTATGAATAATGATATGAAGCATTCGTTAAAACAAAAAACGATTGGGGGTAATCAGGATAGTTTAGAGGCAGGTGTTATTGTATTTAATGAAGACACGAAAGAGTTAAAATATGCAGGCGCTAATATTAGCTTAACGTTAGTTCAAAATAATGTGTTGCAAATTATTCAGGCGGCAAAATGCTCGGTTGGTTCGGTGCAAGAAAATGTAATAGAGCCACCAAAAACACATACGTTACAACTAAACACTAATGATTGTTTTTATTTGTATACGGATGGTTACGCTGATCAGTTTGGTGGAGATAAAGGCAAAAAATTCAAGTACAAAACTTTAGAGAACCTCTTAAAAGACAATGCGAATAAATCAAATACCGAGCAGTACTCTATTATCAAAAATGCTTTCGAATCTTGGAAAGGTGATTTAGAACAAGTAGATGATGTATCTAT
This sequence comes from Bacteroidota bacterium, assembly GCA_043719555.1. GTDB lineage: Bacteria > Bacteroidota > Bacteroidia > B-17B0 > Aurantibacillaceae > UBA4416. The sequence goes on from JAYSTR010000117.1 coordinate 3,694, forward strand.
TATTGGATATAAAGTCAGTTAATAGTTTTCGATAGCTTTTAAAACATCATCAGTTGTTATGTTACAACTCATTTCAAAATTGCCGATTGATTTTGGTAAAGCAAAACACAACGCATCCCCTTCATTTTTTTTATCATGTTTAATGTATTCTAGCGCGAGTTGTTTTGTTTTTGCAGATAGTTTGATGTTACTATATATTGAATGAATGTAATTACAAATTTCATCACATTCTTTTTTTGTAATGTATTTTTGCTGATAGGCAATTCTGCTTTCCATAATAATTCCTGCAGCTACAGCCTCCCCATGCAGTATATCGTGCTGTTGGCTTAACAGAGAACTTTCGATAGCGTGCCCAATACTATGTCCAAAATTTAAAGCTTTACGAATACTCGTTTCGTTTAAATCTTGCTTCACGATATTGTTTTTTAATTCAATAGCTTTTGTAATAACTGCTTCTGTATACGTGAGTTTTTCTTTTTTCAGAGCATTCCAAAACACACTATCCGCTATTAAGGCTATTTTAATAATTTCGGCAAAACCATTTTTTAAATGGCGCTGAGATAAGGTTTTTAAAAAATCAGGATTTACAAAAATACCTTTAGGTAAAGTTATAGTACCAATATGGTTTTTAATCCCATTAAAATCAATGCCAGTTTTTCCGCCAACACTCGCATCAGCCATTGCTAATAATGTAGTTGGTACATTAATAAAATCAATGCCGCGTTTATACGTTGATGCTACAAATCCCCCTAAATCACTAACAACGCCACCACCTAAATTAATAATTAAACTTTTTTTGTCGGCACCAATATCTGTTAATGCACCCCAAACTTGAGTGCAGGTTTCTAACGTTTTATTTTCTTCGCCGCTTTCTAACTCAATAATTTCAGCTTCGTTAAGGGCTTCGCAATTAAATAATAAAATAGGTAAGCAATGTGTTAAACTATTTTCGTCGCAAATAATAATGTGTTTTGTGTACTTGTTTTTTTTCAAAAACTTAGTAAGTGTTTCAAAACATGTATCGCCAATAGTAATTGAATAACCAGTTGATTTTATAGTTGCCATTTATTTAATAAAAGATTGTATTTGTTGTAATGCTTGTTTTGCTCGAGCGTTATTTGGATTGCGTTTTAAAATTTTATCTAAGTATACTTTAGCGGTTTTAAAATCTTTTTTATACGCATTTAATCCCGCTAAGTTTAAAAGTAAAGCTTCGTAATCAGGATCGAGTTTTATCGCTCTATTATAAAGTGTTTCGCAGCTTGCTATATCACCTTTTTGTAATTTTATAAAACCTAAATTAGTTAATGCTGATACGTGTTTTGGATTTTCTTTTAATAGATCTGTATATTCTTTTTCTGCTTCGTTAAGTTGTTGGTTTGATGCGTATGCTGTTGCTAATTTGCTTTTAAAATCAATACCATAAGGCGCTAACTTAACAGCATTTTTTAAATAGATAATCGCGCTTTGTAAGTTACCAGTACTGTAATACGATTCGCCAATACGATAGCTTGTCCAAGCATGTTCATTATCGTATGTTGATTTTATTAACTTCTCTTTCAATAAATAATTAGGCGTGACTAAATTCTCGTACAAAATAATTTTTTGATAATTGTTTTTGGTAAAATTAAGTTGCACTAATAAATCAAAATTGGCTTTCACATCAACAACAGATTTATCACTTAAATAAAATGCAGCACTATCAAGGTAAACAGGGTTTTGCTCAAATTTTTCATACTGATTTAAATAAGCTTTTGCTTTGATGTAACGCGATGGATTTTTTTCGTTGATGGCAAATAAACCAATAAATTGTTTAAGCTCTTCCTTATGTTTTTTGGTAACAGGTTTTCTGATGTAATGATCATGTACTGTAACGTGAGGTATATCAATAGACCCAGATTTAGGCATGTGACAACCCACACAATTGGAAGCCTCCCCAACCCCTCCGAAGGAGGGACTTTGTTTGCCCGAAACGGAACAACTCAAGCGTATCTCTCCTGCCTCTGTTTTCTCTTTCGCCTTAGGATAATGACAATTTTTACATGCATCATTAAACACCTCTTTATTTGTTTCTCTTACACTTACATGTGGATTGTGACAAGTAATGCAAGTCATCGCATCTTTATAAGGTTTTAGTGATTTCGAATTTTCAACCTTAACTTTCGATTTAATAAAACACGCACTTTGTTTTAATCTATCGGCGTGAGAAGCCATAATAAATTCATCATCTGCATTTTTATATTTTGGTAAAAACACCGTCATATAATTACTAAGTTTCATGCCAGGTTTAAAATCGTAAAATGATTTCCCTTCTTTTAAAATGGTGTTGCCTTGTAAATGACATCGTTGACATACATCAAACTGTGCATCAATCGGCAGCTTTGCTGGGTTAACAATACTGTAATCAATGTATTTAGATGTATCAATTTTGATTCCTGTTTGTCTTTCTGCCACGTGTATACTTCCTGGGCCATGGCAACGTTCGCAGCCTATGCCTTTTTCTACAGCGTTATATTTATTTTCAGAACCTAACACAAAATCTGGGTAAGAGTTATGGCAACTCATACACTCTAAACCTATTTTACGCATAAAGCGTGAGTTGTGGCCGTTTTCAAAGCCAGGAGGCAAATCCCACGTTTTTTTTTGTGTGTAAAAAGTCATGGGCATTTGCGTTAAATATCCATTAACAGATTGTATATGTGAATTAGTGTGTTGCCCCGAACCTATAATATAATTAACTGTTTCCAACCTTTTATGTATTGTATCTTTACCTTGTAAGCGATACTCTAAAATATGCAAGCTGTCATTTTTCCAATAGGCTTTGTAATAGTAGTCGCCAACTTTATCTTGTATAACAGAGGTGTGATAATCGCCCGCAGATTTATGCTGTGAGGCTACATCAAAGGATTTCCCCATGCCTGTATTAATAAACGTGTTGTAAATGCTTTGATGACAAAGTTTACACGTATTAACACCTAAATACTTTGCTGTATCCGAATGATTTTTATAAAGTAAAGTATCTGTAACGGGCTTAATAGTAGTTTCGTTTTTATCGGCATCACCATCGCAACTAAATAATAAAAACAATACAACAACTACTGTTGCAATACTGATATAAATATGTGATGTTGGTTTAATAAAATAATAAATTGGATTTAAAGATAATTACATTTTTTAGAGTAGAGTTTTTTGAGTGATTTTATGTTTTGCCAAAATAAAAATGGAAGACGCAATTTGCGTCCTCCATTTTCGCCGAAATAGAAAAACACATCAATCGTAAATCCAAACTTTTAAACAGCTCAAAACCAATATAATAATTAGTATAAACAATAAATCAACTCAATCATCTGGAATTAACCATTATTTAACGATAAACTCAAGATTTTCAGCAAGATAAATTGGTTTCTACCTTAAAAATTCGTAATTTTGCGCCCTCAAATTAATATAACATGTCTGAAATTAGAAACATTGCCATTATTGCCCATGTCGATCACGGGAAAACAACACTAGTAGATAAAATTTTACACCAGTGTAATTTATTTCGCGAAAACCAGGCTTCTGGCGAATTAATACTTGATAACAACGATTTAGAGCGTGAGCGTGGTATCACTATCTTAGCTAAAAACGTATCAGTTACATATAAAGGAACAAAAATTAACATCATCGACACACCGGGTCACGCGGACTTTGGTGGAGAAGTTGAACGTACATTAAACATGGCGGATGGTGTAATTTTATTAGTAGATGCTTTTGAAGGGCCAATGCCTCAAACGCGTTTCGTAACACAAAAAGCTATTGCAGCTGGTAAAAAAGCCATTGTAGTAGTTAATAAAGTGGATAAACCAAACTGTCGTCCGGATGAAGTTCACGATCAAGTTTTTGACTTATTCTTTAACTTAGAAGCTTCAGAAGATCAATTAGATTTCCCAACTGTGTTTGGATCTAGTAAAAATGGTTGGATGGGTCCTGATTACAAAACAGCTACAACTGATGTTACGTATTTATTAGATACAATTATTGCAAATATTCCTACAGCTCCTGAGCGTGTTGGTACATTACAAATTCAAATTACATCTTTAGATTATTCGTCATTTATTGGTCGTATTGCAGTAGGACGTGTGTTCCGTGGTATTATTAAAGAGGGAATGCCAGTATCGGTTGTAAAACGTGATGGTCGCATTCAAAAATCTCGTATTAAAGAATTATACGTGTTTGAAGGTTTAGGTAAAGTTAAAGTTACTGAAGTTCAAACCGGTGATATTTGTGCATTTACAGGAATCGAAGGATTTGAAATTGGCGATACAGTTGCTGATTTTGAAAATCCGGAAGCAATGCCAACAATGAAAATTGATGAGCCGACTATGAGTATGTTGTTTACAATTAACAACTCTCCGTTTTTTGGTAAAGATGGTAAATTTGTTACTTCTCGTCACTTACGTGATCGTTTATTTAAAGAATTAGAAAAAAACTTAGCAATGCGTGTTGAAGAAACAGCGTCGCCTGATGCTTACTTAGTATTTGGTCGTGGTATTCTTCACTTATCTGTATTAATTGAAACAATGCGTCGTGAGGGGTATGAGTTACAATTAGGTCAGCCACAAGTTATTGTTAAGGAAATTGATGGTAAAAAACATGAGCCAGTTGAGGTTTTAACAGTTGATGTTCCTCAAGAATCTGCCTCTAAAGTAATTGACTTAGTTACACAACGTAAAGGTAACTTATTAATTATGGAAGCTAAGGGTGATTTAACGCACATCGAATTTGAAATTCCATCTCGTGGTATTATTGGTTTACGTAATAACGTATTAACTGCTACAGCTGGTGAGGCTATTATGGCTCACCGTTTCAAAGCTTATGAGCCTTGGAAAGGTTCTATTCCTAGCCGTATTGCAGGTGTATTAATTTCTAAAGATAAAGGAACTGCAGTTGCTTACTCTATTGATAAATTACAAGATCGTGGTAAGTTTTTTGTTGAAGCAGGAGATGAAATTTATCCAGGTATGGTTATCGGTGAGCACATTCGTCCTGATGATTTAGTTGTAAATATTTGTACTGAAAAACAATTAACGAATATGCGTGCATCAGGTACTGATGATAAAATGCGTATTGTACCTAAAATTAATTTCAGTTTAGAAGAAGCAATGGAATACATACAAGGTGACGAGTATGTTGAAATTACTCCAAACTTTATACGTTTACGTAAAATTTATTTAGATGAGGGTGAGCGTAAACGTTTAGGTAAACAATTATTAGCTCAATAATTTATTTACAAAATAACATAAAGAAAAAACCTCGATATGATTATCGAGGTTTTTTTATGATTATGAAGTTACGATGTTCAATAAGGAATATTTATATTGATAATCAGTTCGTATGATTAAACCGTATAGGTATTAGCAAACTGTTCTAAGACGAATAGGTAGTCAAAATAATAAAGTCAAATAAGTAATAATATCGATATATATTAAGATGAGAAATTTAAATAGAATCTCCGTAATTTCAATTTTGAGTTATATTCTTTATTGCAAAACCTTCGAATTATTTCACGTTTTAGGCAAAATTTTATTTTCCATCTATTATAATTTACCTAAATCATTTTTGACGTGCTTAGAAATTTCCGTTGGAGCAGGATTATTAATTTTGTTTTGGCTCACAAATAAATATTTACTTAATAATAGTAACTTGAAAAAGATTCTGTTTTTATCCCTATTATATATAGTATTACATTTATTAATGAATTTTTCTAATAGTTTATTATTGAATATTCAATTAGGTAAAGACGAAGTCTTTGATGTTTTAAAACTTAATACATTTGACAATAATTTAAATAATTCTTATAGTATAATTGTCACTTACTTATTTAAGTTAACCTATTTATTTATTCTAATATTTAAAAGTGATTCTAATGAAAATTCACTCGCTCACTAAGTATAAAGTGGAGGAATATAAAAAGAGTTAGTGTGTAAGTTGCTATACTAAATAGAATCTTAATTTAACTTATGCGGCACTTGTTCTAATCCTTTTTCTTCGGTGGTTAATAATCCTTTACCGAATTTTTGTACGCGCTCGGTATAACGTAACTTCACGCGTTCCGAAATAGGAATTGAATTTCCTTCTTCATCAATACGAACAAAAGTAACATTGGTATGCGTTACAATCTCTTGTTCGCCAGTGTATACATTGTGTTTTCTTACTTCCATATATAATTGCAAAGAGGTGTTGCCAAACTTAACAACGTTACCATAAATTTTTAAAATGCTTCCTACTTTTACGGCCTTTTTAAAAACCAATTGATCAAACTTAATAGTTACCATACGTGGCGTATCACATAATTGCGAAGCGTATGAAGCCGCTGCATCATCAATTAACGACATCAGTGTACCACCAAACATATTGCTGTGTACTCCTAAATCAAATTCTTTACAAATGTAGGTTGTAATTAATTCCATGTTTAAAGTAATTTTAAGTGTTCTCAAAAGTATTGATATTTTATAAATGATTTAACGCTTGTAAAATGTCTGATATTATATCTTGTTTGTTTTCTAATCCTATAGATAAGCGGATTAGTCCATCTGTTATTCCAACACGCTCTTTCTCTTCAATAGATAATTTTGCGTGAGTAGATGAAGCTGGATGTGTGGCAATAGTTCTGGTATCACCAAGGTTAGGAGATATAGAAATAAACTGAAGGTGATCTAAAAATTGTTTAGCAGCATTGTAACCATTTCTTAAAGTAATCGTGATAATACCGCCACCACCTTTCATTTGTTTTTGTGCAATGGCATACTGTGGATGAGATGGCAAAAAAGGATATGACACATTTTCTAATTGCGCATGATCTTCCAATTGTTGAGCTATGTATAAGGCATTCTCGCAATGGCGATCCATGCGTATGGCTAAAGTTTCTAAACTCTTACTTAATATCCAAGCGTTAAAAGGGCTTAACGACGGACCACTTAATCGTCCAAATAAATATATATCGTTTATTAATTCTTTTTTACCAACTACAAGTCCACCCAATACGCGCCCCTGTCCATCAATGTATTTTGTTGCAGAATGAATAACAATATCGGCTCCGTGTTTTATTGGTTGCTGTAGGTAAGGCGTTGCAAAGCAATTATCTACTATTAATAACAGGTTATGTTTTTTTGCAATTTTAGAAACCAGTTCAATATCAATTAATTCAATAGCTGGATTGGTCGGTGTTTCAAGGTATATAAATTTTGTTTCTGGGTTAATCGCTTGTTCAATTTCGCTTGTGTTATTTGTATTAAAATACGTGTGGCTTATATTCCATTTTGGAAAATATTTAGTAAAAAGAGCATGCGTTGCACCAAATACAGAGGAACACGAAACAACATGATCACCCGATTTTAATAAACCCATAAAAGTTGTGAATATAGCAGACATGCCAGAAGCTGTGGAAATGCCAGCCTCTGCACCCTCTAGCAAACAAATTTTATTAATTAGCTCATTAGTGTTTGGGTTTACGTAGCGCGAATAAATATAATCGTCGGTTTCATCGTTAAAGGCAGCTTTCATATCATCAGCTGTATCAAATACAAAACTACTGGTTAAAAATAAGGGCGACGAATGTTCGTTATAACTGCTACGTTGTAATTGTGCCCTAATGGCTTGGGTTTCAAAATGTTTATCAATCATATTATTAATTTATAGTTAGTGTGTAAGTAATAGAGGAAGTAGGTTCCAATGTTTTAGCAACTGAGCAGTATTTTTCGAGTGAAAGCTGTATGGCTTTATCCACTTTTATTTTATCAACGTTACCGCTCACCTTAAAATGCAAATGAATTTTTTTAAATAAAGAGTAGTCTTTTATTTTTTCACGGGTTCCATCTACTTCAATTTCAAAATTGGCTACTTCTTGTTTTTGTTTTTTTAAAATCGAAACTACATCAATAGCACTACAGCCACCTATGGCCGATAATAGTAACTGCATAGGCCTCATTCCAAAATTTGTTCCGCCAGCATCTATAGAGCTATCCATTAATAGTGAGTTGCCATCTTCATTAGTAGCTTGCATATGATGCGCATCATTAAGTCGTTTAATAGTTATTTTCATTTTAAATATTTTGATGAGTTAAACTATGCTCTAAATCAGAAATGTTTTTTTTATTTGCCAATTCTACGGTATCATTTACTAATGAAATAAACAGCCCTTGTTTTAAGATATAATCGCGGTGTTTTATAAGTGTTTTTAAATTTATTTTACCAATAATGTAATTATAATCTGCGCCAATATATTTTTCAGAGATCTCAATAAAATTTATAACCTCTAAATCAAGTATGGTATCATACCTTAAATAAACACTTAATACAACATCATTTGTAAATGTTGGCGTATGTTTTTGGGAGTATTTTTTAAATTCATATTTATAACCATGCGATAGCGCTGAGATATCAGATAATACGGCAGCACCTGTTGGGTAACTACCTGCGCCGCGTCCTTGTAAAAATTGTTCACCCGAAAACTGACCTTCTACAATAACCCCATTAAATTCATTATCGACATTAAACAAATGATTATGCTCTTTTATAAAGCGAGGCAAAACAAAGGCGCTTACTTTATTATCAGCTAAGCGTTTAATAATTGGCGTCAATTTAATTTTATAACCTTTTTCAGAAGCATATTTAATATCATTTTCGTGCAGTGTTGTAATACCAATGTTTAGCACTTCTTCTTGTTTAATAATTAAACCAAAAGCATGCAATGCTATAATAATCGATTTAAATTTTGCATCATAACCCTCAACGTCATTAGTTGGGTCTGATTCGGCAAAACCTTTGTTTTGCGCTTGCTTTAAGGCTTGGGCGTAAGATAGCTTTTCGGCAACGGTTTTTGTTAAAATATAGTTAGTTGTTCCGTTAAAAATTCCTGAAACTTTTTCTAACACTTCGTTATCAAAATATTCTTCCAACGTTCTTATGATGGGGATGCTACCGCATGCCGATGCTTCATATAATAACGATACATTATTTTCTTTTTGTAAGATTAATAATTCTTCAAGATGAAGTGCCAGTAATTTTTTGTTAGCGGTAACAACATGCTTCCCTCTTTTTAATGCTTCGCTTACAATGTAATAAGCTTCTTTGGCATCGTCAATTAATTCTACAATCACATCAATTTCTGGATTGTTTAAAATTTCCCATTTATCGTAGGTAATTAATTCTTGCTCAACGTTTCTTTCTTTAAATTTATTTTTAACAGCAATTTTTGTAATGTCTGCTTTAAAGCCTGTGCTATTATTTAATACATGGTAAAGTCCTTGCCCTACGCACCCAAATCCGAATAATCCTATTTTTAATTTTTTGCTCATATTAAATGTTTTTATGCAACTTCTAGTTGAAGTGTTGCGTTAGTTAGTTTATAAAATTGCTTAATGTGTTTTGAAAGTTTTGCCGTTTCTATTAAAAAGCCGTCATGCCCATATAAGGAATCTATTTCAGCATAAAAAAATTCGTTTACGCTATTAGCAATACGTTGTTGTTCTTCTAACGGAAATAGTATATCTGATTTTAGGCCAATAACTAAAGTTGGAATTTTTATAGCCGATAGTGCCTCTTCTATAGATGATGCTCTACCTCTTGATACATCATGAGAATCCATTGCCTCTGTTAGCCGAACATACGAATAGGCATTAAAACGGTTAACTAATTTTTCGCCCTGATACTTTTGATAAGATGCAGCGGCGTGATTATCAATATGCCTTTTTTTATCAGTTTGCGTGGCTTTATAGGAGTTATAATTTCTGTAACTCAACAGTGCAATACTACGCGCAGCAAGCAATCCTTTTTCGCCACCATTAGTGCTATTAGAATAGTATGTTCTGTCTGCTTTAATAGCGAGACGTTGCGATTCATTAAACGCTATGCCGTATGGCGAATGAATGGCGTTGGTTGCAATTAAAATTAAGTGTTGAGTTACATCAGTATATTGAAGCGCCCATTCCTGTGCTATTTGTCCTCCTTGTGAGCCTCCAATAAGTGTATGTATGGTTGTTATCCCTAAATGATTTTTTAGCAATTGTAATGAATTTGCAATATCCTTAATCGTAATTTTTGGAAAATACCCATACCACGGTTGGTTAGTATTCGGATCAATTGATGCTGGCCCTGTAGAACCATAACATGACCCAATGTTGTTAGCGCAAACTATAAAATAGTCTTTGGGATTAAATAAATTAGCATCCCCAAATAAACCCTCCCACCAATCAAACACATCGCTGTTTGCGGTTAAGGCGTGGCAAACCCATATAACGTTATCGCGGTTATTATTTAAAGTACCCCATGTTTGGTAAGCAATTTCTAAATTAGGAAGTGATTGCCCTATTTCTAATTGAAATCTTTTATTGTAGGTAAAAATTTTCTGACTCATAATTTTAATTACTAAATATTGGTTGTGTAAATACGATTTGTTTGTTTTCTGTTGCGGTTAAGATGTTTACATTGCTCACTAAACGTATGCTGTGTTTATCACTTGCAAGTGGAAATTGAACACCGCCTCTTTGCGAGTAGCCATAATCGGCTTGTATTTGTAAAAAGTTGCGATGATGGTTTTCGCCAATTAAATTTGTTGTTGTGTTTTTTGTAGTTGTATATTTATTTGTATTCATGATGTTTTGTTTTAAATGATTTTTTGAAATAAAATTTAGAATTGATGCTTATTCAAAAAGTTTGAATACATCAAAAGAACCTTAGACTAGCCAAGGATAAATTTTTCGAAATAACTTAAACGAAAAAATTAGCTTAGCACATATTGCAGCAGCAACACATATAAGCCATCATGAAAAATGGAATATTAGAATTTAAACTAAGAGTTAGTTTAGCACTTTGTTTTTTGTTTGTTGAATTTGTGTGTTTCATTTTTTTTGTTTTTAATTTATTTCTCTCCGCTTTTCATCAGAGTAGGAGTTGGCACCTGTTTTCCAATTTCGTTTTACCGAAACTTTTAGTTGGTTGCCAGTGGGTCTGTGAGCCTATTCTCTCGCCACTTCTTAATAAATTAATACACACATGTGGTGGGTAATAATTCGTTGCAAATGTAAGACATAAAAACAATTACTTCCAAATATATTTTCATTTATTTTAAAAACGCCCTGTTTTAGTGGTCTTTCAACACCTTATTTTAAAAACGTAAAAGCCTTATTTTTATAAAAAAATAGTATTTGAATGGTTTTTCGTTTAACGAATAGTTCCAAAAGTGTTATTTTTTTTAGTGATATTTACGAAATAAAAATTTTATGAGTAAGCCAAGTTTTGATGAAATATATATGGAGTTAGCCGAGAAGCTTTCTCTTCGATCACATTGTGTAAAAGCACAAGTTGGGGCAGTACTAACTAAGGATACTCGAATTGTTTCGTTAGGCTATAATGGGCCGCCAGCAGGCACACATAATTGTGATATTGAATGGCCTCAAGATGGTTGCGCGCGCGACAGTAAAGGGAGTTGCTCTTTAGCGTTACATGCCGAGCAAAACGCCATTTTATACGCTGTAAAAAATAATATGGCTATAGAAGGAACTACTTTATATGTAACGTTATCGCCATGCATTGCTTGTGCTCGTGTCATCTATACAACAGGGATTAAGAAAGTATATTACAAACACAGTTATGCCGAGTACAAAAAAATACCAACTGATGAAGGTGTTGAATTTTTGAAAAAATTTGGTGTAGAGGTTGTTCGTTATCAATAATTAATCAGCTAATGTATTAGTAATGAAAAAAATTATTTTATTATTTGTTTTATTAGGTTTTATTTTTCCGTTTGACGCGATGTCGCAAAACGAAGGCGGTCCTCCTAAAGCAAATACCTCTATTAAAAGTAAACGTAAAAAACGTAAGGAAGATAAACGTCGTTGGAAAGAAGAACGCCGTAATAAACGTGCCGAAGAAAAAAAGATTCGCGATCATCACAAACGCATACAAACTAAATCTGTTCGTAAGCGTATGAAACGTAATAAAGGTGTTGCGCAACGCAATCACGATCATCAAAGAGAACCATTTTTTCAACGTGTTTTTAAAAGCAAAAAACGAGGTAAGGTAGGCAAATCACCTAAAGAAAAAGTGGGAAAAGTACAACAGTAATTCCCCACCTTTTCTATATAAAATTTATTTTTTAAAGATTAAGATTTGCCGTAATCAAAGCGATAAATAGGTTCTATATCTTCTGTACCATCGTGTATAACACTTAAATCAGTTATTAAGCCACTATTAATACCATATACCCAACCGTGTAAATGTAACTCTGATGTTTTCCATGCTTCTTGAACAATAGTAGTTTTCGCTAAGTTTCGTACTTGTTCAACTACATTTAATTCTGTTAATCTATCGGTACGTTTATCCAAATCTGTAATTGCTTCAAGCTCTGTGTGATTTTTGTTATATACATCCTTAATATTACGTAGCCAGTTATCTACAAATCCATGTGCCGTATTTGTCATTGCAGCTTTTACGCCACCACAACCATAATGGCCACATACAATAATGTGTTTTACTTTTAAATACTTTACGGCGTACTCTAACACGCTTAGTAAATTCATATCAGTGTGTACAACTAAGTTGGCAATATTACGATGCACAAATATTTCGCCACTCTCAGTGTTGGTTACTTCATTGGCGGGTACACGACTATCACTGCAACCTATCCATAAATAATCGGGGGTTTGTCCAAGTGATAATTTTTTAAAATATTCCGGGTCTTCAAATTTTTTCGACATGGCAAATCGTTTGTTACCTTCAATTAACTTTTCGTATGTTGCTTTCATTGTGTTTTTTTATATGGTTATTAAACTGAAAATTTGTGTAGTTCTACTTCTATGTTTTTTGATTTACTAACTGTAACAAAATCTTTTATGACATCATGTGAATCGCGATTAATTTTTCTGTTAATGCTACCGTCAATTATTATTTTACTTTGAGGCGCAATTTTTTTAAAGTAAGAAATTAAAAAGCCTTTATTAAAAAAAGTAACCTGTTGCGGTAGTTTCAATAAATAATATTGCTTGCCGTCAATAATATCTGTACTAGCTTCAAAACCAGATGTAATGTTGTCTCTGATAATAAATACAATAGCCACTACTACACCCGCACAAACTCCTTTTAATAAATCTGTTACGAGCATCACTACAATTGTAATTATAAAAGGAATAAATTGTTCGTAGCCAAACTTCCATTGTTCTTTAAAAATAGCTAGTTTAGTTAATTTAATACCCGTCATAATTAATATTGCGGCTAAACATGCATTTGGAATTAGTGCTAATAAGTTTGGGAGCATCAATACACTTATTAGTAATAGTGTAGCGTGTATGATAGTAGATAGTTTAGATTTAGCTCCTGCATTAATGTTGGCCGAACTCCTAACAATTACAGATGTTACAGGCAAGCCCCCCAAAAAACCACATGCAATATTACCTACTCCTTGTGCAAGTAATTCTTTATTAGTATTTGTTTCGTGTTTTTCAGGATCTAATTTATCGATGGCTTCTATGCCTAACAAGGTTTCTATACTGGCAACTACGGCTAGTGTAAAAACAACCACCCAAAATGTTTTAGTATTTGCTAAACTAAAATCAGGAAAAGTTAAGTTTGATTTTAAATCTGCTAACGATCCAATAGAGGGAAGATTTACTAAATGTTGACTGTCTATAGACAAAAACGGATTGCTTGTAAATAGTAATGTAAGTAATACGCCAACAACTACAACTAACAATGGCGCGGGAATGCTAGATAATGCTTTATTTTTTTTATAAATTGGATTTTCGGCAGCAATTAAAATCAGTATAGAAATAACGCCAATAATAATAGCGCCAGGCGTTATAAAATTTATCATATGCACTAATTCAGTAAACGAATTTTCGCCATCCATTTGTATAAAGTCCTCATCACCCTCAGGATCTTTATCGTAGCCAAACAAATGAGGTATTTGTTTAATGATTAAAATAATGCCTATACCCGCAAGCATTCCTTTAATTACAGCATTTGGAATGTAGTTACCAATAGAGCCAGCCTTTAATACCCCTAAAACTAACTGTACTACGCCAGCAAAAACAACAGCCGCTAAAAACACTTGAAAGCTACCTAATTGTGTTATAGATGTTAATACAATTGCCGTTAATCCAGCAGCTGGACCCGAAACACTATATTTGGCCCCACTAAAAACGGTTACAATTAATCCGCCAACTACACCCGCAATAATACCAGCAAATAATGGCACTTTACAGGCCAAGGCTATACCTAAACATAAGGGAAGTGCTACTAAAAACACCACTAATCCAGCTTTTATATCAGCCAGTATATTTTTTGTAAACATAAAATTTGTATTTAATAATTAATAAATAGGAGTGAATACGTTATAACGTATTCACCATACCAGCATTAAGGGCGTTTGTATTTATTCATCGAGGTAAAGGAAAAATTAAAAACGGAGCATATATAAAACATGTGAAGCTTTTAATTTTGAAATTAAATGATTAGAAAGGAATAAATACTGGTTCCCTTAAATATAAAATTTTGGTGGAGGCGTATTTTTAGAAATAATATTTGAGCACAATTTTGATTGATGCTCTATCCAACGAATAGAAGTTGAATTTAAATGAGAGTTAAAATAAAATGCACTGTTTGAAAATAAATCATCCTCTTCACCTAATTTTTTTTCCGTACTTTTTTCCTGCTCTTCTTCTTCTGGAGTTTCTAATGTATTTGAATAGGCTTGTTTTTTTAAATCAACAGTATTTTTAACTATTAACACAATAGTACTTTGTATTCCTACAGAGATAATACAAAATGCAAAAAAATAAATGAATATGTGTTTAAACCAACAGATAATAACAAAAGTACAATTTTAAATTGTATACCTACTAATTGAATGCTTTAATCGCGAAAATTCATCTTAATTTTAAATCTAAATTCATTTTTATTATATTTATTGATTGTTTAACGTTTACATAACATATCATGAAATATAAATTATATAGTATCTCTTTATTGATTATTGTCAGCTTGTTTGGGTGCAAAAAACAACCAGGCGAAGGAGGCTTTGCATCAATAGCAGGGAAAGTATATGTTAAAAATTATGATGCGGCTTTTGTGAGTATTTCATCAGAATATTATTTGCCAAGCGAAACGGTATATATTATTTATGGCGATGGAAATGAAATAGGAAATACCGTTAAAACATCTTATGATGGTTCTTTTAAATTTAATTATTTACGGAAAGGAAAATATAAAATATACGTATTGGGTAAAGATGAAACTCAACCAAACAAATCTATTCCAAAAACAGTTTTAAAAGCCGTTACAATTTCTCAAAAAAAGCAAGCAATTGTTTTAGAAGATTTAGTCATTATTAAATAGCAGTGCGCTTTAACAAACTCATTATATTATTTTTAGGTTGCTTTATTGGCAGCATTAGTTTTGCTCAAAAAAGCAAAGATGCCGGCATGTGGTTAACATTATCGCTTCAACATCCTATAGCAAAAAAATTAAATATTACACTTGACCAGGAATTACGCATAAAGGAAAACTATCAACGCATTAATTTATTTTATACCAATGTTGGGTTAAGTTACAGAGTTAATAAATTTTTAAAAATTGAACCAACATACCGGTCAATTCAAAAAAAACAATTCGAAGGTTATTATAGTTATCGTCATCGCTTTATGCTAGATGTTATTGTAAAGAAAAAGCTAAGCAAGTTTACGATGGCTGAGCGAGTACGCTATCAAACCGAAGTAGCTGATTTTTATACAAGTAAAAAAGGAATGCTAGCGGAGCAATTTTTACGATTTAAAACAGATTTAAAATATAGTTTGTCCGAAAAAATCACTCCCTATATTTCGTGCGAATTGCGTTACCAAATTCATAGCCCGAAAGGCGATGGACCAAATTACGATAATGGCTTTCATCGTATACGTAATGTTGCAGGTATAGAGTACCAAGTCAACAAAAAAAATTCTATCAATTTATATTATTTAATACAAAGCGAATACTACATTTCTACTCCCGAAAGTATTTACATTTTAGGATTAGGCTATTCGTTAACAATATAATAAGGCTATATGAAATTTATAATTATACTTTTATTCACCACTGTTTTTCAGGTTAGCTTGTCAGCTCAATGGAACACGAACACAACAATAAATACATCGGTTTGTTCGGCGTTAAAATCGCAAGGAAATATACATAGTGTTACTGATGAAAAAGGAGGAATCATTATGGCTTGGGATGATAACAGAAATTCATCTACAATATCTGGAGATATTTTTGCACAACGTTTAAATTTGCTGGGAATTGCAAAATGGACAGCAAATGGTTTGGTAGTATGTAACAATGCCAGTTTTCAAGGCTCATCAAATATAGTTGATGCAGGAGACGGAAGTGCTATTGTTACTTGGGAAGATAACAGAGCAGGAAATTACGATGTTTACGCACAAAAAATAGATTCATCAGGTAATGTTTTATGGACAACTAATGGTGTTGCTGTCTGTAGCAAAACAACCAATCAAAAAAATCCAAAAATTATTAGTGATAATTTAGGAGGCGCTATTTTAGTTTGGGAAGACTCCGTAAATTCATATTGGGATGTGTATGCACAAAAAATTAATGCTACAGGTGTAACACAATGGACTACCGGCGGCGTATCGATTTGTAATGCAGTGTTAGCACAAATTAATCCTAAAATTGAAGTTGATGGTTTAGGCGGCGCTATTATTACTTGGCAAGATAAACGCAATGGAACCGATTATGATATTTATGCACAAAGCATTAATAATGCAGGGTCTGTATTATGGACAAACAATGGCGTATTAGTATGCAATGCAGTAAACACACAAAGCAACCCTCGTATTGAGCCAGATGGAAGTAATGGTGCTATTGTTGCCTGGGTTGATAAACGCAATGGAATAGATAATAACATTTATGCTCAACGAATAAATTCTCTTGGAGTAACACAATGGACAAGTAATGGCTTTGCTGTTTGTAACGCAGCTAATAATCAAAGCGCTATTGATTTAAAATATTTAGGTTCCACAGGTGCTTTGGTTACCTGGAAAGATGATAGAGTCGGAACAGGCTCGCCGGCTATTTATTCTCAACTAGTTTCATTAGCTGGTGCTAATCAATTAACGGCAAATGGCGTCTTAATGTCTAATGCATTAAAATCAATTAATCCAAACACAGTTAATGATGGTTTGGGTGGGGCTGTTGTGGCTTGGCAAGATTCCTCTGCGAGTGGTTGGAATATAACATCTCAACGATTAAATTCAATTGGTGCAACACAATGGGCTGTTGGCGGTGTTGTTGTTTCCGATGCAACAAATGATCAAATTAATGTGTCGCATGTGGGCGATAATAAAGGCGGAGCTATTTATGCTTGGGAAGATGATCGTAACACAACAGATTGGAATATATTTGCGCACCATTTGTTTTATAATGGCGCATCAGTAGTTGGCATCAATGAGTACTTTAAATCAGCAAAAATTAATAGCACAATTTTTCCAAATCCGGTAACTGCAGTTTCTGAAATTAAATTAAATGCAGTTTCAGAAAAATTAATGGTTTACAATGAACTAGGAACATTAGTATATACAAAAAACAACATCAATGCGGAGTCTGTTTTCATTAACAATATTGATTTTAATTCAGGTATATATTTTTATCAAATTACTTTAAAAAATTCATCACAACAGCTTCACGGAAAATTCATCATCACTAATTAATTTAATAATGAAAACATACCTATTCATCATCTGCATTACTTTTTTATCAATGAGCACCTTTGCTCAAAGTAAAAAACAAGTCAAAAAATATAAAATTAAAGCCTCCGCAGAGTCTAGCGTCGAGAATGGTAAAATCATAAATGAAAACAAAACCGTTTATGATTCAAATGGCAATGAAACTGAAGTAACTGATTATAATAAAGAGGGTGTTATTAAATCCATACATAAGTATAAATATAATAGTGATAATGATGAAATAGAAGATGAGCAATACGATGCAAGTAATAAGTTACTTGAAAAAAAGATAACCAAATACAATTTCTCTAAAGATAAAACAGAAGAGATTTATAGCGATGGAACTGGCAAGTTTATAAAAAAGCATGTGTTTGCCTATGATAAAAATGGATTAAAAACTGAACGCAAAACTCTTGATGCCGAAGGAAAATCCTTGTCTGTAAAAAAGTATATTTATATTACTAAATAAAAATGAGCACTAATTTTTTAGATAGTTTAAATTTGTTTACGCCAATTACACTAGCCGAAATGGATGGTGTAAAATTAATGGATAGAACGGACACTAAATTCATCTTTAATATTAGTAAACTCTCCGAAATTTTAAATGCTGCTAAAACTAACTATCACATTTTAAATATAAATGGCAACAGAATTAGTAAATACAAAACCCTTTATTTTGATACAGATGATTTTAAATTATACCACGAGCATCATCGAGGCAAATTAAATAGATATAAAGTGCGACACAGAACTTACGTTGATACCAACATAGGTTACTTAGAGATTAAATTTAAAAATAACAAAAGCCGCACCTTAAAAACACGTATAAAGTCCACAAATATTCCTGACTTAAAAACCGGTAGCGCTTTCCAATTTCTTGAAAGTACGTTGCCGTTTAGCCCGCTAAAATTAGTACCGCGCATTAATATTAATTATAGCCGCATCACTTTAGTAAATAAATTTTCGGCCGAGCGGTTAACCTTAGATTTGTTTTTGGAATTTGAAGTTAATGGTGATGTTAAAACACACAACAATTTAGTTATTGCAGAAGTTAAACAAGATAGTAAAATCAGTTCGCCTTTTGTTTTATTAATGCATCAAAAGCACATCGTGCAAGGCTCAATTAGTAAATATTGCCTTGCAATTGCAAGCACCTTTTCGCAAGTAAAGAAAAACAACTTTAAACAAAAATTATCAAACGTAAATAAAACCATAAACTCATGATGTTATTACAAGTAGCTGCCGATGCAGTATCAAGCCTATCCGGATTCGATGAATTACAAAAAATTTCTTCAAAGTTATTTGGGCGAATGCTCATCGATTTAATAGCTGTATTTGTTCTTGTGCGCTACATCTATTATCCTGTGTATAAAAACAGAGAGTTAATATTCACGTATTTTATATTTAATATCATTATATTTTTAATCTCATTCTTATTAAATAAAGTTGATTTATCTATGGGCGCTGCCTTTGGTTTATTCGCAGTGTTTAGCATGTTACGTTACAAAACCGAAGAAATTGCTATTAAGGATATGACCTATTTATTTTTGTCAATTGCCATTGGATTAGTTTCAGCAGTCACAAAAGTAAAAGATACACCCGATCATATTGAGTACATTTTTTTAATAGCCATTAACGCGGTTATTTTAGGTGTTACCTATTTATTAGAAAGTAATGTGTTTATGAGAAAAGAAAGTGTAAAAACAATTCTTTACGAAAACATTGAAATGATACGTGATGGTAGACAAGCAGAATTATTAGCCGATTTAAAATTACGTACAGGTTTTAATGTACATCGTTACACGGTTCGTAAAATTGATTTTTTAAAAGACGCTGCTCAAATAAAAATTTATTACTACGAAGAATAGTTTTACTTTGCATTTCTACAAAGCCCTATCAGGATAAATACTTGATAGGGCTTTTTTGGTTTTGAGCATCGTGAGTTTCCTCCTTTGAAGGAGGTGCCCGAAGGGCGGAGGATGAGAAATGTGTAAATTCCTGAAAATCGAAATGCCTTAAAAATCAGTTTTAACAGTAGTGCGATTTATTTTAACAACCAAATAAATAAAACAAAACGAACTAAAACCTTTAATTCGTCGTCAAAAGTCGCTCATTCACACTGCATTTTTCTAAACTTAACTATAACAAACTCAAGTTGCCTGCAAACCACAACTTCAAAAGCTCGCGCTCGCTATTTAGAATAATTATAAATTACCAAATTTGTTAATAAAAATTAAATTTCCTTACCTACTTATACAACATTCTGCTATTTTTGTACGCAAATTTTTGTCATTAAAGTGTCATTAATTCACTAAAAAAACACAAAATTAGATATAATTCTATGCAAAATAATATGTCTCATTTCTCTTTAAAATCCCTATTTGGCGCGGTTTTTCTGTTTTTTGCTTTTTCATTTGGGCTTAAAGCTCAAGATGGAGCAAAAATCTTTAAACAAAACTGTGCTGTTTGTCACGCTGTAACAGACCAAAAATTAACCGGCCCAGGTTTAGCAGGTGTTTTCGATCGCGCTCCTAAAGGCGACTGGTTAAAAAATTGGATTCTTAATAACGAAAAGTTAATTAAGAGTGGCGATGCATACGCAAACAAAATTTACAACGAGAACGGTAAAGCAGCTATGACTGTTTTCGAAGGTCAGTTAAATGATAAAGATGTAGAAGCATTATTAGCTTACATTAAAAATCCTCCTGTTGTTATAGATGGACCACCAACAGATAACTCAGGTGATAAATCTGGCGAGGCTAAAGAAGAAGGCGGATCAATAGAGCCTATGTTCTTAATTTTAGGTGGTATTGTTGTTTTAGCAATTATTATTGGTGCTTTACGTAGCGTTCGTCATTCATTACAAAACACTAAAAACCGTCAACAAGGTAAAGCTGAAACTCCAGAGTTAACTTTTGGTCAAGAGGTAAAACAATGGATGGGAAGTAACCGTCGTTTAGTAGCAGTTTTTTGTATCATCATTGCTTTCGCAGGAATGAAATCTTGCTGGAATGCTTGTTATAATTTAGGTGTTTATTATGATTATAAAACACAAAAAGGATACAAGCCTGAGCAGCCAATTAAATTCTCACACAAATTACATGCTGGTGATAACGAAATCGCTTGTCAGTATTGCCACAACACAGTTGAAAAATCACGTCACGCTGGTATCCCAACCGTAAACGTTTGTATGAACTGCCACAAAGGAATTCAAAAAGGACCGCAATACGGCGAAAAAGAGATTGCTAAAATTTATGAAGCGTCTGGTTTTAATCCAAAAACTGGTAATTACGATGGACCTGAAAATCCTATTAAATGGATTAAAGTTCATAACTTACCTGATCACGTTTATTTTAATCACTCTCAGCACGTTGTAGTTGGTAAACAAGAGTGTGCAACTTGCCACGGCGATTTAAAGAAAATGACTGTAGCTGAGCAAAAAAATCCACTTACTATGAAATGGTGTATTGATTGCCACCGTAAAACAGAAGTTTCGATGGAAGGCAATGCTTACTACGATAAAATGCACAAAGCGTTAAAAGAAAAATATAAAGGACAATACGATGTTAAGTTTACAGTTGATAAGATTGGTGGACTTGAGTGCGCTAAATGTCATTATTAATTGTTAAGTAACCGGTAATTACAAGAAATATCACAGATGACTATGTCAAAAAAATACTGGAAAGGTTTGCCTGAATTAACAGACAGTCCTGAATTTTTACAAAAGAAAAACAACGAGTTTGCTGAGGCATTACCGATGGAAGATTTCCTTACGAGTGATGAATCAAATTCTAAAGGAACAAGCCGTAGAGATTTCTTAAAAGTAATGGGATTTTCAACAGCTGCCGTTGCGCTAGCTGCTTGCGAAACTCCTGTTAATAAGGCAATCCCTTATGTTGTTAAGCCCGAAGAAGTAACACCAGGTGTTGCTAACTTTTATGCATCAACTTTTTATGATGGACACGATTACGCATCGGTTTTAGTTAAAACGCGCGAAGGTCGTCCTATTAAAATTGAAGGTAATGAGTTATCAAAAGTATCTAATGGTGCTACAAGTGCTCGTGTTCAGTCTTCTGTATTAAGTTTATATGATGGTGCTCGTTTAAATGGCCCATTAGCTAAAGGCGCTGCTACAACTTGGAAAAATGTAGATGCAGCTATTGCAGCTTCATTAACTGGTAATACAGTGATTTTAAGTTCTACAATTATCAGTCCTTCTACAAAGGCTGTTATTGCGGAGTTTGTAGCAAAACACCCAAATACTAAACATGTTACTTACGATGCTATTTCTTATTCAGCATTAATCAATGCTAATAAAACAGTATTTGGTAAGTCAGTTGTGTCTTCATACGATTTTTCTAAAGCTAAAACCATCGTTGGTGTAGCTTGCGACTTTTTAGGTACTTGGTTGAGTCCTATCGAATTTGCTAATCAATATAGCAAAACTCGTAAAGTATCTCGCGAAAATTTAGAAATGAGTAAACATTACTCTTTCGAATCTACGTTATCATTAACTGGTGCTAATGCCGATGAGCGTTATATGGTTAAGCCATCTGAATACGGAAAAGTATTAGTTGGTTTATTTAACGAAGTAGCTGGTGCAACTGGTAATTCAAAAGTATCTGATGTTAAAGTAGCTGATGCTAATGTTGCAAAAGCAATTGCAAAAGCAGCTAAAGATTTAGTATCTAGCAAAGGCAAATCATTAGTGGTTTGCGGTCATAATGATGAAGCTTGCCAAACATTGGTAAACGGAATCAATAAAATGTTAGATAACTACGGTAAAACTGTAGATGTTGATGTTCATTATAACTTAAAACAAGCTGACGATAAAGCATTTTTAGAGTTAGTGGCTGATTTAAATGCAGGTAAAGTAAATACGTTAATGACGTATAACTGTAACCCAGTTTACACAGCACCAGCAGCATTAAAATTTGAAGCAGCATACAAAAAAGCAACGGTTAAAGTTTCTTTTTCTCAATCATTAGATGAGACTTCTAAATTAGCTGATTATGTTTGTCCAGATCATAACTTCTTAGAATCTTGGGGTGATGCGAATCCAAAACGTGGTCATTACTCATTACAACAACCTACAATTAATCCAATATTTGCAGCTCCTCGTTACGAAGGAACTCGTCAGGTACAAGATACATTATTAAAATGGTCAGGTATTAAATCTGATTATTTAACTTATTTACAAGGATATTGGAATAACCATATTTTTACTCAACAAGGTAAATTTTTAGATTTCCCATCGTTTTGGGCACACACATTACATGATGGTGTTTTAAAAGTATCAGTTGTTAAAGAAACTCCTTTTGTTCCAGCTCAAATAGATTCTACTGGAAAAGTAGTAGCTACAGGTGTTGCGGCAATTGTAAATGACTTAATTGCTGATACAACAAAAGTTGTTGAGGCTCCAAAAGAAGTAGCACACCTAGCAGTTCCTGCTGAGGTTGTTGCATCTGCACCAACAGCTGATTACAATAAGGCAGCATCTATGGCTACTTCAGCTAAAGGTGGTACTTATGAATTAGTTGTTTACGAAAAAGTTGGTTTAGGAAACGGTACACAATCTAATAACCCTTGGTTAATGGAGTTACCAGATCCTATTTCTAAAGTAACTTGGGATAACTATATTACAATGTCTATTCCTGACATTAAGGCTTTGGGCTTAAACGAAATGTTACGTCAAGATATCGTTGGATCTATCGTTGATTTAACAGTAAATGGTGTAATGGTTAAAGTTCCAGTTTATCCTCAACCAGGACAGGCACCAGGTACTATTGGTTTAGCAGTAGGTTATGGTCGCACAGCAGAATCAATGAAAGTTGCTTTTGGTGTTGGTCAAAATGCTTACCAGTTTATATC
>JAYSTR010000118.1:0-10391 GCA_043719555.1 Bacteroidota bacterium
ATATGCAAGCCTAACAATTATCTTTGTGCATCACTACAAACTATGAGCAATTTAAAAAAAATAAACAGCGCCCTTATTTCGGTTTTTTATAAAGATAATCTAGAACCCGTTATTAAAAAATTAAACGAATTAGGCGTTACGATATATAGCACTGGCGGTACACAAACATTTATTGAAAACCTTGGCGCACCAGTAAAAGCAGTTGAAGGCTTAACTTCGTTTCCTGAAATTTTAGGAGGAAGAGTTAAAACATTACACCCGAAAATTTTTGGTGGGATTTTAGGTCGTCGCGAATTAAAAAGCGATGTAGCCCAAATGGAACAACACGACATTCCAAATATTGATTTAGTAATTGTTGATTTATATCCCTTTGAGGAAACCTTAGCTAAGGGTGCATCAGAAGAAGATATTATCGAAAAGATTGATATTGGTGGCATTTCATTAATTCGTGCTGCTGCTAAAAACTTTAATGATGTGGTGATTGTATCTTCACGTAACGATTATACTTCATTATTAAATTTATTAAATGATAAAAATGGTTTTTCAGATTTAACTGATCGTAAAACCTATGCTGCTAAAGCCTTTGCTATGAGCAGTCATTACGACTCTGCTATTTTTAATTATTTTAATACAACTGAACAATTACCTGTTTTAAAACATAGCATCAATAATGGTTCAACTTTACGTTATGGCGAAAACCCTCATCAAAAAGGTATTTTTTATGGCGATTTAGAGGCGATGTTCGAAAAACTAAATGGAAAGGAATTATCATACAATAATTTATTGGATGTAGATGCAGCTGTAAACTTAATAGCAGATTTTGCAACTGAACCAACTTTTGCAATTTTAAAGCATAACAATGCTTGTGGTGTTGCTAGTCGACCAACAATATTCGAAGCATATCGTGATGCCTTAGCAGGAGATCCTGTATCTGCCTTTGGTGGTATCTTAATTAGTAATACCGAAATTGATGTTGATACAGCTGAAGAAATTCATAAATTATTTTGCGAAGTAGTTATAGCTCCAAGTTATACACCAACAGCTTTAGCGATTTTAAAATCAAAAAACAATCGCATTGTTTTAAAACAAAATAAAGTAGCATTACCTCAAAAACAAATCCGTACATTATTAAATGGAATTGTTGAACAAGATAAAGATTCCGTTACTGAAACTTTAGCAAACCTAACAACTGTAACTAAAGTAGCTCCTACTCCATCTCAATTACAAGATTTATTATTCGCTAATAAATTAGCAAAACACACTAAATCAAATACAATTGTTATCGTAAAAGATGGGCAATTATTAGCAAGTGGTACAGGACAAACATCTCGTGTAGATGCTTTAAAACATGCTATTTCTAAAGCTTTAAGTTTTGATTTTGATTTGAAAGGTGCAGTGATGGCGAGTGATGCATTTTTTCCGTTTGCTGATTGCGTTGAAATCGCTCATAAAATTGGAATTGATACGGTTATCCAACCTGGCGGCTCAATAAAAGATAAAGATAGCATTGAATACTGCGATGCAAAGAGTATGAGTATGGTATTTACTGGAACTCGTCACTTTAAACACTAAATTCAATTCGGTAATTAGACAATGAGTCTATGAGCCAATTAAACAAATAACTAACAATTGACTAATTGTCACTTTAACTAATTTACTAATTATAAAAATATGTCTCTTTTTGATTTTTTAACCCAAGATATTGCAATTGACTTAGGTACTGCAAACACCATTATTATTCATAACGATAAAGTTGTAGTTGATCAACCCAGTATTGTAGCTGTTGATAGAACAACTGGTAAAGTTATCGCCGTTGGACGTCAAGCACAAATGATGCATGGTAAAACGCACGAAAACATTAAAACCATTCGCCCGTTACGCGATGGAGTAATTGCCGATTTCCAGGCTGCTGAAGAAATGATTAAAGGAATGATTAAAATGATCAATCCAGGAAATCGTTTTTTTAAACCATCATTACGTATGGTAATTTGTATTCCTAGTGGTATTACCGAGGTTGAAAAACGTGCCGTACGAGATAGTGCCGAACACGCAGGAGCAAAAGAAGTTTATATGATACATGAACCAATGGCTGCTGCTATTGGTATGGGAATAGATGTAGAGGAACCAATGGGAAATATGATTATTGATATTGGTGGTGGTACTTCTGAAATTGCCGTTATAGCTTTAGGTGGTATCGTTTGTGATAAATCAATTCGTATTGCAGGTGATGACTTTAATGCTAACATTGAAGAATATATGCGTCGTCAACACAACATTTTAATTGGTGAGCGTAGTGCAGAGCAAGTAAAAATTGAAGTTGGTGCAGCTTTAACTGAAATTGAAAATCCACCTGCTGATTACGCTGTGCAAGGTCGCGATTTAATGAGTGGTATTCCCAAAGAAGTTTTTGTAAGTTATGTTGAGATAGCTCATTGCCTAGATAAATCAATTGCAAAAATTGAAGAAGCGATTTTAAATGCCTTAGAGATGACTCCTCCTGAGTTAGCAGCCGATATCTATCGTACAGGTATTTATATGGCCGGTGGTGGTTCATTATTACGTGGTTTAGATAAGCGTATTTCATTAAAAACTAAATTACCAGTTCACGTTTGCGAAGATCCATTAAGAGCCGTTGCACGTGGTACAGGTATTGCACTTGCTAATGTTCAAAAGTTCCCTTTCTTAATTAAATAATCTTTAATTCTTGTAGTAGCTTTAGTCAGACTTTTTCAAGTCTGACTTTTTAATGCTAACAAACTAAAATGAAAAACCTTTTCAACTTTATATACAAACACAATTTTGTTTTTGTGTTTTTGTCATTAGAAGTTATTTGTGTTTTTATTTTGATGAGAAAAAATGGTTACCAAGGTTCGAGCTTAATAAATTCATCAAATAATTTGAGTGCTAAAGTTTATAAGATTTCATCCAATACAAAAGAGTACTTATTATTGCAAGAAGAAAATGAACGCTTAGCAAGAGAAAATGTTTATTTATTAAATCGCATAAAATTAGGCTACGCGGCTTTGCCCTTAAAAACATACACCAAAAACGATACGTTGTACAAACAAGTCTATCAATTTATTGGAGGCAAGGTAATTAATGGTAGCATTAATAAACGCAATAACTATTTAACACTTGACATCGGCTCTGAGCAAGGCGTAACGCAGGATATGGCAGTTGTATCAAACGATGGTATTATTGGTATCGTAAAAGATGTATCCACTAATTTTGCTTCTGTGATGTCTATCTTACATAAAGATGTACGTGTTAATTGTCAATTAAAAAAAGAAGGCATTAATGGCCCTCTAATTTGGGATGGAACCGATTATCGTTTTTCGAATTTAATTGATGTGCCAACTCACGCTAGATTAAAAAAGGGAGATACGGTTATTACAAGTGCCTTATCTGGAATTTTCCCTCAAGGTATTACCGTTGGGTTTGTTGATAGTTGGGATCGAAAACAAAACGAATCGTTTTATACTGTTAAAGTTTTATTAAGTGCTGATTTTAAAAAAGTAAATCATATTTCTGTTATTAAAAATAATTACAAAGCCGAAAAAGATAGTTTAGAAACTCTTTCGCAAACTCAAAGTGATAAATGATATAATTAAAAATACGATTAGGTTTGTTGTATTAATATTGTTACAGGTATTAATCATTCAAAATATACGATTAGGTTCGTCTATCATTTTATTCCCCTACGTTTTATTTATTTTATTGTTACCCTTCGAAACACCTAAGTTAGTGGTTCTGCTAGCTGCATTTTTCACAGGCCTAGTCATTGATATGTTTTATGATACTGCAGGGGTGCATTCGGCAGTATGCGTTCTTATAGGTTTTTTAAGATATTATATTTTACGTTTACTATCTCCACGTGAAGGATATGAAGTAGGCTTATCTCCTACTCTACACGCAATGGGCTCTGTATGGTTTGTTACATACGCAGCAACCATTATTTTTATTCATCACTTTTGCTTTTTTTATATGGAGATATTTAGGTTTAGCGAATTTTTCAGAACCCTACTTCGAGTTGTATTAAGTTCAGTTGGAACCTTTTGTTTAGTTTACGTAATTCAATTTTTGTTTTACTCGTCAGATAAAAACAAATGAAAAACAATTCCCATTTATCCGATCGTAAATTTATTATCAGTGGTTTTTTTATTTTAATTGCCATTATTTACATCGTTCGTTTATTTTACATTCAAATTATTGATGACCAATATAAACTAGATGCGAGAAACAATGCCTTTAGATATAGAACCGAATATCCAGTACGTGGCTATATTTTTGATAGAAAAGGAAAGCTTTTAGTATTTAACGAACCATCCTACGATTTACTGGTAACGCCTAAAATGGCTAAAAATTGCGATACATTAGCGTTATGTAAAATCTTAGAAATATCTAAAGAAGATTTTATCCGACGAATGAAAAAAGCTTGTCAAGCTCCAAATTCGCCACGTAAGGAAAGTATTTTCGAAAAACAATTATCTAATAAAGTGTATGCAACACTTCAAGAAAAATTATACCGTTTTAAAGGATTTGATGTTCAGGCTCGTACCGTAAGGAAATATCCTCGTCCTATTGGTGCTCACTTATTAGGTTATGTAGGTGAGGTTACAAAAGAAAAAGCAGCGAAAGATCCATACTACCATGAAGGTGATTACATTGGAATATCAGGATTAGAACGTTCTTATGAAGAAGCATTACGAGGAAAAAAAGGTGTGCAAATTGTAATGGTTGATGTGCATAATAGAACCAAAGGCCGCTATATGAATGGGCTATATGATACTTTGGCAGTTCCTGGAAAGGCTTTGTTTAGTGGTATTGATAGGGATTTGCAAGAATACGGCGAAAAATTATTGCATGGTAAACGTGGAGCTATTGTTGCTATTGAGCCTCAAACTGGAGAAATATTATGTTTAATTTCTGCTCCATCTTACGATCCTAATTTATTAGTTGGTGGAAAAGAGCGCTCAAAAAATTTCACCAAATTATATTACGATTCTTTAAATCTTCCCTTATTTAATCGTGCTTTACAAGCGATGTATCCTCCGGGTTCAACCTTTAAATTAATTGATGCGCTAATTGCTCAGCAAGATAATTTAATTACTCGTAACACTGGATTTCCTTGTCATCATGGCTATCCGCCAATGGGTGGTCATCCAAAATGTCACGATAATGGAGCTGGTGATATTCCTAGTGCAATTGCAATGTCATGTAACTCTTATTTTAGCTATGTATTTTGTAGCATCGTAAATCAAAAAGCCTATCCCATATTTGAAGCAGGCTACAATCACTGGCGCGATGCGGTTAAATCATTTGGTCCTAATACAAAACTAGGAACAGATTTACCTTACGATAAACCAGGTAACGTTCCCTCGGTAGAATATTACAACAAAATATTTGGTAAAAATCACTGGCGTAGTAATACTGTTGTATCCTTAGGTATAGGGCAAGCAGAGTTAACATTAGTGCCATTACAAATGGCAAATGTAATTGCCTCTATAGCCAATAGAGGGTATTATTACACACCGCATAGTATCAAAGGTGTTGGTTTAGAAAAAACATTAGATCCTAAATACAAGGTGAAACATTATACTTATGTTCAAAATCAAACAGCGTATGATAACGTTATTGATGGCATGCAAAAATGTTTTGATGCTGGAACAGCTTACGCATCTAGAATACCCGGAATAGTTGCTTGCGGAAAAACAGGTACTGCGGAAAATCCACACGGAGACTCGCACGCTGTATTTTCTTGTTTTGCGCCACGTCAAGATCCTAAAATTGCGATTGTTTGTTTAGTTGAAAACGCTGGATTTGGTGGCACATGGAGCGCTCCTATTGTAAGTTTAATGGTAGAAAAATACTTAACAGGAAAAGTTACTCGCCCCGATTTAGAAAAAAGAATTATTGCTGCTGATTTAATTAACAGAAAAAATTTATTAGGTTCAGGCCATCACTAATGAGAGATAACGAAAAAGGCCTATTTTATGGCATTGATAAAATTACCGTACTAACCTATGCGCTATTAGTGTTTATGGGTTGGCTAAACATTTATGCGGCTGTTTATAACGAAGAGCATCAAAACATTTTTGATACGACTCAAAAATATGGTAAACAATTAATTTGGATTTCGAGTGCAGCTTTTATCGCCATAATGATATTGATTGTTGATGCAAATGTCTATACCGTCTTCGCATTTGTATTTTATGTTATACTTTTAATAGCATGTGTTTTAGTGCCTTTTTTAGGGAGAGAAGTTAAAGGAAGTCGCTCATGGTTCAGGTTTGGTGATTTTGGTGTACAGCCTGCCGAGTTTATGAAATTTGCAACAAACCTCGCTCTCGCTAAATTTTTAAGTAACGAAAATATTGAAGTGGAAACTTCGCGCCGAAGTCGATTATCCGACTTATTTAAAAATTACAAAAATACCATCATCGCTGCAATCATATTAGGTTTACCATTAATTATCATTAAATTATTACAAGATGAAACAGGCTTAGCTCTAGTATTTATAGCCTTTATTATTACACTTTACCGCGAAGGTTTATCTGTAAATTTTTTAATTTTCGGATTATTATCCGCTTTACTATTTGTATTATCCTTAGTGGTTGCATCATCATCTTTAATTATTACGTTAGGGATAATTGCAAGTTTATCTTTTTTATTTATAAAGCGTAATGTCAAAAACTTTATAACAATTGCTATTATTTTTAGTGTCGCCAGTGGTGTTGTTTTAGGTACAAATTATGTTTATAATCATTTAGAACCTCATCAAAAAATTCGTATTGATGTATTATTAGGAAGAGGAACAGTGAATTTAAAAAAAGAGGGTTATAATGTAAATCAAGCTAAAATTGCCATTGGCTCTGGAGGGTTTATTGGTAAAGGTTATTTACAAGGCACACAAACCAAATATGATTTTGTGCCGGAGCAGGACACTGATTTTATTTTTTGTACTGTTGGAGAAGAATGGGGGTTCGTAGGTTCATCCTTTGTTATTTTATTAGAATTATTTTTAATACTCCGTGTTATTTTTATGGCCGAGCGGCAACGCTCTCCTTTTAGTAGGATTTATGGTTATGGAGTAGCATCGGTCTTGTTTTTTCACTTAGTAATTAATGTGGGAATGACAATAGGTTTAATGCCTGTTATTGGTATTCCTTTACCATTTTTTAGTTATGGAGGATCTTCCTTATGGTCGTTTACTATTTTGTTATTTATTTTTATTAAATTAGATGCTAATCGATTAATCATTTTAAGATAAAACCGAAAACATTATGGAGAGATTGATTATAAAAATTAAAGAAATACTCAAAACCGAGAATTATACCTTTGCACAATTAGCGAATTATTTAAATTTGACTGAACAAGAATTAACTGATGGGTTGATTAATAAAACATTAGAGCTACGTTACCTAGAGGACATCTCAAAAACATTAAAAGTTCCTTTATATAGTTTTTTTAGAAATATTGATGATGTGGAACATAAACACGAAAAGCCTTTTTATATCAATAAATTATGGGATGATGAGAGTACAACTCAATCTTTGGAAGAAGAAATTGATTTGCTAAAAAAAGCCATTGCTCATAAAGAAAACGAATTAAATAAAAAAAACAATAACCCCTAATGTCAACAGACCTTTTACTTACCTTTTTTTTAGTATTACTTAATGGCTTTTTTGTAGCAGCCGAATTTGCTTTAGTTAAAGTACGAACATCACAAATTGATATAAAAATACAAAAAGGTAGTAAGAGAGCACTTATTGCTAAACAACTAGTGGATAAATTAGATGGTTATTTATCGGCTACGCAATTAGGTATTACACTAGCATCCTTAGCTCTAGGTGCAATTGGCGAAGAAGTCATTTCTCACATTGTCATAAATGTATTTGAAAAAACGGGATGGATAACTAATCCTGTAACAGTTCATAGTGTATCATTACCCATTGCTTTAACTTTGCTTACATTTTTTCATGTAACTCTTGGTGAGCAAATTCCAAAAATGTTTGGTATAAAATATTCCCTCGAAACAACCTTATTTATTTCATGGCCAATGCGAATTTTTTATTTTGTATTTGCTCCATTTATATGGTTGCTCAACAAATCATCTAATTTTATTTTGCACTTAATTGGCATTAAAAACATTGGAGAAGATGAAGTGCATACCGAAGAAGAATTACGGATGATATTGACCGAGAGTGAAGAAGGTGGCGCTATTAAACCGAGTGAAAATGAATTAATACAAAATGTATTTGATTTTGATGATCGCTTTGTGAAACAAATTATGGTACCTCAACATCGTGTATCAGCTATTGATGTTGAGCTTGGAAGAAATGAAATGATTAAATGTGTGATAGACGAGGGCTACTCTCGTTTACCGGTTTATTTAGGTGATATTGATAATGTGATTGGTATTGTGCACTCAAAAGATTTATTAAAAGCAGTTATCGAAAATAAATTCAAAACAATTAGAGATATTATGCGACCCGCTCACTTTATTCCCGAAAGTATGCAGGTTAATTATTTATTGCGTGATTTTCAGAAACTACACATCCAAATGGCGATTGTTACCAACGAATTTGGCGCCACAGCTGGTGTTGTAACTATGGAAGATATTATTGAAGAATTAGTAGGCGAAATACAAGATGAACACGATGAAGAAAGACCATCTATTGAGAAAAAAAGTGAAACAGAATATATAATCAATGCACACATAAATATTGGTGATGTGAATGAATCTTTGCCATTAACCATTGCCGAAAATCCAAAGTATGAAACCATATCTGGGCTTATCAATTTTTTATGGGGTCGTATTCCGGGTGTTAATGAAAAACGATACTACGAAGGTTATGAAATCACTATTTTAGAACGAAAAAAGCAAACAGTTGAATTAGTTAAGTTTCGCGTTTTAGATAAAGACAAAGTAGAATAACTCATTTATCGTTATAGAGCTAGCGTTTATCAGATAAAAAATTAAAACTACCACAAAAAGGTAGTTTTTTTGTTTTAATACGTAACTTTGCCGTTCTTATATTACACAATAAATGAGCAAGCACGGTAAAGTTTTAGTAGCAATGAGTGGCGGTATTGATAGTTCGGTAGCAGCAATGATGTTACATGAACAGGGCTATGATGTTATTGGAATTACTATGAAAACCTGGGACTATGAAACATCAGGCAGTACCAAACGCGAAACTGGTTGTTGTAGTTTAGATAGCATTAACGATGCTCGCTCTATGGCCGTTAACTTCGGTTTTCCTCATTACATCTTAGATATCCGAGGTGAATTTGGGGATCAAATCATTAATAATTTTGTTGAAGAATATTTAGCAGGACGTACTCCCAACCCATGTGTTTTGTGTAACACACACATTAAGTGGGAAGCATTACTTAAACGTGCTGATATGTTGGATTGTGAATTTATTGCAACAGGCCATTATGCACAATTGCGTGAAGAAAATAATCGTAAAGTTATTTTTAAAGGATTAGATCACACTAAAGATCAAACGTATGTTCTATGGGGTTTAGGACAAGAAAGTTTAAAGCGAACGATGTTTCCTTTAGGTGGCTACAAAAAAACAGATATTAAACAAATGGCTAAGGATGCTGGGTTTATTGATTTAGCAAACAAAAGCGAGAGTTATGATATATGTTTTGTACCCGATAATGATTACCGTTCATTTTTAAAACATCGTGTGCCAAATTTAGAAGCCCGAGTAGAAGGTGGCGATTATTTATTTAAAGGAAAAAAAATAGGAACACATCGTGGTTATCCTTTTTATACTATTGGTCAACGTAAAGGCCTTGATGTGGCTATGGGAGAGCCAGTGTTTGTGAAAGAAATTATACCTGAAACTAACACCGTTGTATTAGGTGATTTAGAAGATTTAAAAGAAATGGAAATTAATGTGCGTGATTTTAATTTAATTAAATACGAAACATTACCACAGGATTATGTAGCCTTATCAAAAATAAGATACAAGGATGCTGGCCGTTTAAGTACTATTAATTATACAAACGATAATAAATTAAATATCGTGTTTCACGAAGCGGCAACTGGTATTGCACCAGGACAAAGTGCTGTAATTTACGAAGGCGATGATTTAATTGGTGGTGGGTTTATAGATAGAAAACCTATCGTTTTTCCAATATAAAATAATTAAGTATTACCCTTCAAACTTTTTCAACTCAACGGTTGTGCCGTCATACTCGGCATAGGTGCAATAGTTTATCCATTCACCCAAATTAATATAGCGTGAGTTTTCTGCTGGCTTTAAATCAAGTGGTAAATGGCGATGACCGAATAAAAAATAATCTATGTGTTGTTTTTTTAATTCTTCTTTGCAAAACGTCATTAACCACTCATCGTCTTCCCCTAAAAATTT
>JAYSTR010000119.1:0-10368 GCA_043719555.1 Bacteroidota bacterium
GCCCTCAACCCGTTGCAGTGGAGTATTGCTGGCGGCGAACGTAGTGCTAATCGCGGATCCTGTGCACAAAACTGCCGTTTACCCTATAATTTAACGGATGGAACGGGAAAAACATTAATAGCGAATAGTCATTTATTATCTATTAAAGATTTAGATCTTAGTGATCAGTTGCCTAATTTAATTGAAGCAGGTATTACCTCTTTTAAAATTGAAGGGCGATTAAAAGATATGGTGTATGTAAAAAACAACACTTCATTTTTACGTAAAAAATTAGATGCCTTTTTAGAAAACAATGAACAGTTTGAAAAAGCATCGTCGGGTAGAATCTTTTATAATTTTGAAGCCGAAATGGATAGAAGCTTTAATAGAGGTTATACCGATTATTTTGTAAACAAGCGTACAGAAAAAATTGGTACGTGGGAAAGTCCCAAAGCACAAGGTCAGTTAATTGGCAAGTTACTTGAAATAAAAGCTAATGGTTATGTAATTGAAAATTATGAAAAATTAAATAATGGTGATGGTCTTTATTTCATCAATGAAAATGGTGAAGCTGATGGAGCGCAAGTTAACATCATTATTAATAACATTGTAGTTCCCAACACTTTCAAACCTTTACAACCAGGAACTGTTATTTATAGAAATTCAGATGCAGCCTTTAATAAATTAGTAGAGAGAGAAGATAGTGCCGTTAGAAAAATTGGCGTTAATTTAACCTTTACCGAAACATCAACTGGCTTTCAATTAGTAGCAATTGATGAAGATGGGCACAAAAGTATAGCCTCATTTGATGCCGCAAAAGAATTAGCAAAAAACGAAGAATCTACAACTCCAAACATTAAAAAGAATTTATCTAAAACAGGTAACACTCCTTTTATTGTAGATGATATAGCTATTGAATTTAGCAACAATTGGTTTTTACCAATTTCTAAAATCAACGAAGTACGTCGTATAGTATTAGAACAATTAGTAGATATTAGAGTAAAAGATTATCACCGTGAAGAATTTCAAATTCAAAAAACAGATCATCCTTATCCTGTAACACAACTAGATTTCACTTACAATGTCTCTAACCATTTAGCACGAGCATTTTATAAAAGACACGGTGTAACTGAAATAGAAAAAGCGTTTGAGTTACAATGGGATCCGGGTAAAGCACGCGTAATGACAACCAAGTATTGTGTAAAATATGAGTTAGGTAAATGTGCACGTTTTCAAAGAGATACTATGGGCGAAAAAGTAGTAGAGCCATTAACGCTTAAGCACGGAGAAAATGAATACAAATTAAAATTCAATTGCAAGCCTTGCGAAATGGAAATTTGGGAAAAGGATGCGGAGCTAGAGTTTGAAGAAGAAGATTAATTATAAGATTATACAAAAGAAAAATCCTCTCAGCAATGAGGGGATTTTTTTATTGAGAATAACAAACAAAACAATTACATCATAATTTGGTAATACAAAACAAAACTTAACTTAAATAAGAGTATATACTTTTGTGTAGTAAAAAAACATCCTTATGAACAGTTATTCAAAAAAAAGAAAAGCAGAATTAAACACCTATAAAGCTATTCGTAATAGCATTTTACTTAACAATACGGACTCTATCTCAGTAGCACATCCCAAAGTAAATTTAAATCATTTGCCCGAAAACACTTGGATAGAGCAGTATAGCGAAATTATGAATGAGTATCAATTACTTAATCAAAAAGTAACTAAGTCCACTAAAATAATTGTAAAGTGGTGGGAAAATTAAATACGGTAAAATAACACGTTACTTATTATTTTAATCGTGTCTCATTCCCTCTTTTACTTTAAACACATGCAGTATTTGTGGTAAAATCGCCTCTAATGATTCTTTAACACCGTTGGTTGAGCCAGGCAAAGTAACAATCAGTGTATTTGCTTTAAAGCCGGCAACACCTCTGGAAAGCATTGCATAAGGTGTTCTCGCTTGTCCATATGCACGAGAGGTTTCCATAATTCCAGAAATTTCTTTATCCAATAATTCAGCAACAGCTTCAGGCGTTACATCTCTTGGAGAAAGTCCCGTACCACCTGTTGTAATAACAAAATCAATTCCATCATTGCAAAATTTCGTAATCGCGTTTTGTATCTCTTTAATGTCGTCAGGAACAACAATATATTCAATCGTAGTAAACTGTTGTTGTTTTAATTTTTCAATAATTAGTTTACCTGATTTATCTTCGCTTTTTTTCGCAGAAACAGAATCAGAAATAACAACCACTGCGGCCTTTAATTGATGTGCTTCTTTTTTAAAATCAGATTTACCGCCTTTTTTCTCTAGTAACTTTATCGTACTAATTTCTATGCCTTTATCAAAAGGCTTCAACATGTCATATATTGTTAGAGCTACTACCGAAACTCCGTGCATCGCTTCTACCTCAACGCCAGTTTTATAAATCGTTTTTACGTCCATTTCGATGTACACTTCCATGTTTTTTATTTCAAAACGAACAGCAGTATACTCAATTGGTAAAGGATGACAATCAGGAATCATGTCACTTGTACGTTTTACTGCAAATAATCCTGCCGTTTTTGCCATCTCATAAACATCACCTTTAGGCACTGTTTTATTAATGATAGCATCTATAGTATCCTGCTTACTTACTTTTACAATTGCTTGTGCTGTTGCTTGTCGTAAGGTATTTGTTTTGTGTGTGATATCTACCATCTTATAATTCTGAATTATTATTATTTGCTTTCCATACAAAAGTACCGTCCTTAAAAATTTCTTTTCCCCAAACTGGTACGCGTTTTTTTATTTGTTCAACAATATATGAGCAGGCTTCAAACACTTGTTCACGGTGTATTGCAGAGACAAATACAAATAAAGAAATCTCACCTGCTTTCACAATTCCTATACTGTGATAAATATGCATACAAGTTAAATCATATTTCGAAAAGGCCTCTTCTCTAATTGTATGAAATTCTTTTTCGGCCATTTCTTCGTAAGTCGTGTATTCAATTTCAGCTACTTCTTTACCCTCAATAATATCATTTCTAACTTGCCCTAAAAAAATAGTATGTGCACCTATATTAGTTTTACTGCTATGCTTAGCAATAGAGTCAGCTATAAATTGCGAACTGATAGCACCTTGTTGTATGACTTTATGTATTTTCTTTTTTTTCTCTTCCATAATTATTACCCTCCTGAAAATGCTGGCAAAAATGCCACCTCATCCCCATCATTCAACGACTGATTATCCTTTACCAATACTTGATTTAAAGCGATCACATATTTACTATTTTTAAAAGCAGGATATTTTAAAAGTAGTAACTCATTACACGATGCACTATCTTTCACATCCGCCAGTACTAATTTATTTGTACCTGCGAGCTGCGTTAAATTTCCAAACAATAAAACTGTTA
This sequence comes from Bacteroidota bacterium, assembly GCA_043719555.1. Classification (GTDB taxonomy): domain Bacteria; phylum Bacteroidota; class Bacteroidia; order B-17B0; family Aurantibacillaceae; genus UBA4416. The sequence continues at coordinate 3,388 of JAYSTR010000119.1, forward strand.
TCTCCATTAATAGTATAAGTTTATAGAACGCAGATGGCGCTGATAGTTATGATTATTTAAGATTTTTTATTACTATATATGTATCAGTGTCAATCATATCTTTCTGTGTTATCTGCGTTCTATTGTATTAAAAATTCATTGAATTAAATAACAGGTAATAGATGTACTTCCACCATATCACCTTTATTAATCGTTTCGATTTCTAAAGGTAAATATATAAAAGCATTTGCATCTGTAAACGCTCGCATTTTAAATGATTCCTGACCATCCAACGGTAATACACCCGATGATTTTACGTAAGCTTTTAAAAAGTGAGCTAAGCCTTTTTTCTTAGAGATAGTATTTTCTACAGCAAGTTTTAATGAGGTTAAAAACACATCCTCTCGTCCTTGCATTTTTTTTAAAGATGGATACACAAATTCATAGAAGCAGGTCAATGCCGAAGCAGGATTACCTGGTAATCCAAAAACAAACGTGTTATTGTTTTTTCCAAAGTATAAAGGCTTTCCCGGTTTTTGAGCTATTTTATAAAAGAGTGTGGTTGTATTATTTTCCATCAACACCTCATTTACAAAATCATAATCACCTACTGATATGCCTCCCGAAATTAACAACACATCCGTATTTTTTAACGCAGTATTAACGGCACCAGCTAATAATTGTTTTTCATCTTTAACAAAAATAATTTCTTCTATAGCCAAGCCCATAGTTGCTATTGCAGCGGAAAGACTTGTTGAATTAGAATCGTAAACTTTACCAAGTTCAAGAGTAGTTCCAGTTTGTTGTAACTCGTTACCTGTAACAATGAGTTTTATTTTTGGTTTCCTATAGACTAGAATATTTTTTAAGCCAAGAGAAGCTATAAACCCAATGATAGAAGGGTTAATGAGCGTATCTTTTTTTATGGCCAATTCACCCATTTTTATTTGCGCACCTTTTTTACGAATATGTTCGCCGTTCATTAATACCGTATCGTTATAACTAATACTGTTCTCAGTACGTTGTATTTTTTCTTGCATCATAACACAAGCTGCATTATCAGGAACCATAGCGCCAGTAAAAATCCTTACGGCTTCTCCTTTATGTAATTCGATACTTGCGTTATCTCCTGCTTTAATTTCAGCAATTACATTCCACGAATTAGATTCTAAATCAGAAATTGCATAGCCATCAACATTAGATTGATTAAATGGTGGTAAATCTAAAGGCGCAAAAATATCTTCGGCTAGCATAAATCCTAACGCACTACTTGTTTCAATGCTAATAGCTTCTGCTAATGCAAAAACATTTTCAATTACAATTTTTTTAGCTTCTTCTACAGTTATCAAAATAGTTTTCTAAATAAAAATAAGTTTAAAGGCAGCAAACAATAACACCAATGCCAATACATTCTTTAACATATGAGGTTGTGCCTTTTTACTTCCCCAATAAGCTCCTAAAAATCCACCAATAATAGCAACCACTATCCATACTACTAATTGTTGTGGCCAAATAATTTCCTGTCCATATAAACCTAAAATACCAGCAATAGAATTTACGACTATAAACAAAGCTGAAACAGCTGATGTTTCTTTGAGGCTTCCCCAACCCAAAATTAAAATAATAGGGCTTAGAATAATACCTCCTCCAATACCTATCATTCCACTTAAAAAACCTAAACCAGCTCCAATTAAGAGGCAAATAATGAATGGAGCCTGTTTGTTTACAGTTTTTTCTTGAGTATTAAATGTGCCAAGTATTCGTAATACAGCCAATATTAAGCAAACACCAACAATTCGTTTATACCAAATAGGATCTAATGCTACAAAACTTCCGACATAAGCCATTGGAACCGAAAGAAGAGCAAAAGGATAAAAAAGTTTCCACCGAAAATGGCCGCCTTTATAATATTGATAAAATGAAATAGAAGCCACAAAAACATTTAATACCAGGGCGGATGGGCGTATAATTGCACTGCTCATCCCTAAAATACTCAATACGGCTATATAACCACTAGCTCCACCGTGGCCAATGGAAGAATATAAAAATGATACTAAAAAAAGAATCAATAAAAGTCCTACTAATTCATACATAAATTAAACTAATCTTATAAAAACACCTATAAAGTAAAGATAAGAATTATCGTGAATTTAAAGCAGTATACAATAGGATCAAAAACTTGTATTAACTTTGCGTACACATGCCAAATCAACAGCTTTACGATACCTTTGCTCGCAAACACAATTACCTTCGCATCTCATTAACTGATGCTTGTAATTTGCGTTGCACCTATTGTATGCCTGATGAAAAAGTATCTATTACGCCATCTAATAAAATGATGAGTGTAGATGAAATTTTTGGCATTGCTTCTGTTTTTGTGAAAATGGGAGTTACTAAAATTCGTTTAACAGGTGGCGAGCCTTTAGTAAGAAAAGATGCTAAATTAATTATTCAAAAATTATCTAAACTCCCAGTAGAACTAACCATCTCCACCAATGCCGTTTTAGTTGATGAATATATTGATGTGTTTAAACAAGCAAAAATTACTTCCATTAATGTGAGTTTAGATACTTTGAATCCTGAAGAGTTTTTTGCTATTACCAAACGTGGTGATTTTGAAAAAATACGTCGAAACATTTTTCTTTTATTGGAAAACAATTTTAAAGTAAAAGTGAATATGGTTGTTATGAAAAGTGTGAATGAACACGCCATATTAGATTTTATAACCTTAACTAAAGATTTTCCCATAGATGTTCGCTTTATAGAGTTCATGCCTTTTTCGGGCAATGCGTGGAATAGAGATAAAGTTTTTTCTCAACAAGAAATGCTGAACTTAATTAGTGAAACCTATTCTTTTCAAAAATTAATTGATGAACCAAATGATACAGCAAAAAAATATGCAGTTGCAACCCACAAGGGAACATTTGGTTTTATATCAACCGTAACCGAACCATTTTGCGGAACGTGTAACCGGTTGCGTTTAACAGCCGATGGCAAAATGAAAAATTGCTTATTTTCGGAAGGTGAAACAGATTTACTTTCAGCATACAGAAATGGTAATGATATTGAATCATTAATTACAGCAAACTTACTAAGCAAAAAAGAAACCTTAGGCGGCAGATTCGATTTTGAGAATATCGAAAATCGTAGTATGATTAAAATAGGCGGTTAAAAAAATTCTTACTTAAGTAATAATTATTTTCCCTTAGCTCCGTTTTCAATCCAGCAGGCTAAAGCATCTCTCTCTTCTTGCGTAATACCCGTTTTATTAGCCTGAGGCATTGTTTTGGTAACTACAGCTCGTTGATTAATGCGTTCGGCTAATTTTAAGATCGTTTCTTTGTTATCAAACATAATACCGTTTGGCGCTGCTTTCACAACATCATCTGTAGGATTTGCAGAATGGCAAGTCACACAACGTTTTTGAATAATGGCATTAGCTTCTGCAAAAGTTGTTTCAGCATCTTCCTTACATACCGATTTAGTGCTTGGCTTGGTTATGAAAGCTAATGATATAATCATCACGATGCCTACAGGTAAAATCCAAACCGATTGCTCGCCTTTTTCTTTCAAGTTCAGGTAATGTTTTATTAAAGCACTTGCAACGGTTAATCCCATTAAAATCATCCAATTATATACACTTCCATAAGTACTCGGAAAGTGATTACTAATCATAATAAAGATAACTGGTAGCGTAAAATAATTATTATGTAACGAACGTAATAAGGCTTTTTTACCATGAGAAGGATCAACTTCTTTCCCTTCTTTTGCAGCCTTTACCATTGCTTTTTGTCCTGGAATAATTACTCTGAATACATTGCCCGCCATCAACGTTCCTAGCATAGCTCCAACGTGTATGTAAGCCGCACGACTGCTAAACACCTGAGATAAGAACCACGCAACTAATGATATAAAAACAAGCAGTATCACAGATAACAAAACCTGACGTTGCGCCAAAAATGATTTACATAAGGCATTATACACAACCCATCCTAACAATAATGTTCCTATGCCAATAGCAATGCCTTGTTCCGGACTTAATACCATTACATTTGGATCAATCAGATAAATTGCGGCATCTAAATAATAAACTATAACTAATAAGGTAAACCCTGAAAGCCACGTAAAATAAGCCTCATACTTAAACCAATGTAAATGTTTCGGAATTTCTTTTGGTGCAACTTTATATTTTTCAAGATAGTAAAAACCGCCTCCATGTATCGCCCATAAATTTCCTGCAATACCTTCTTTTAAATTAGTTGTTCGGTTTAAGGCATTTTCTAAAAACACAAAATAAAACGAAGCGCCTATCCAAGCAATACCAAATACCACGTGCATCCAACGAATTACAAGGTTCATCCATTCAACCACAGGAGATTCCATGGTGGTGCCTTTAACAAACATATAAGCCGTGTATAAAAAAATAAAGAGCATAGAACAATATAACAACACTGTTTTTGTTTGTTCTATATTATCAATACTGTCCGTAATCTTCTCCTCTTCTTTTTCTGTTAGGTTATTTTCTTGCTTGCGCTGCTTTATGGAGTTTCCCATAGAGTTAATAGCCAGCTTAAAAACATAATTCACAATCAAAATAATTAAACACAGAATAGCGACCACAAGTAAATTCACTTTACTGAAATTTGTAGAGAAACCATTTGCTGCTTGGCTAAAAGATGCCAGCAGTATAAAAAAGAGTGTAAAAAGTTGCTTTGTTTTCAATATTTTTCAAATTAAAGTATAAAGATATAATAAAGCGTTGTAAATTTGATATAAATAAGACAATAATATGGACCACAAATTATCTGATATAGGCTTGTATAGTAACAAGGTACTTATAGGAACAGAATTGATAGAGGCTACTTTAATTCTGAAGGGTGGTATAATATCAGATATACATTTAGGTAAATTAAGTACCACTGATTTCCCTATTGAAGATTTGGGAGATTTAGTAGTAATGCCAGGATTAATTGATTCGCACGTTCATATTAATGAGCCTGGTCGTACTGAATGGGAAGGTTTTGAAACTATGACTAAAGCCGCCATTGCGGGTGGGATTACAACATTGGTTGATATGCCTTTAAATTCGAGCCCTGTAACTATTAGTGCAAAAACATTTAACGATAAATTAGAAGCAACCAAAGGTAAATTATATTGTAATTGTGGTTTTTGGGGCGGTATTGTGCCTGCTAACGCTGAAAATTTAGAAGAGTTAGTTGATGCGGGTGTACTAGGTATTAAAGCATTTTTAACACATTCAGGTATAGATGAATTTCCAAATGTTACATTAGCCGATTTAAAAAAAGGATTAACGACTTTAGCAAAATATCAGATACCACTTTTAGCGCATGCTGAAATTGATGAGATGCATGAAGGCATTCGTGAATTCGAGAAAAATCCAACTAACTACAAGGCATATTTAAACTCGCGTCCAAAAACCTGGGAAGATAAAGCCGTACATATGATGATTGATTTATGTGAAGAATTTAAATGTCCTATACATATAGTTCATTTATCCTCAGCAGATTCTATCCCTCAAATAAAAGAAGCACGTTACAAAGGTTTATCCTTAACGGTAGAAACTTGTCCGCAATATTTATATTTCTGTGCTGAAGAAATTCCTAATGCCAATACACTTTTTAAATGTGCACCTCCCATTCGCGAGCGAGCTAACAACGAAAAATTATGGGCGGCATTAAAAGATGGCACAATTGATTTTGTTGTAACTGATCATTCTCCTGCAACTCCAGATCTAAAAAAAATGGAATCAGGTAATTTAAACGAAGCGTGGGGAGGTATTGCCAGTATACAATTTTCATTACCTGTTGTATGGACTGCTGCACAAAAACATAATTTCAGTTTGAATGAAGTGGCTTCAATAATGAGTAAAAATGTAGCCAAATTTATAGGTTTAGAAAAAACAAAAGGTCAACTCAAAAAAGGATACGAAGCGGATATTGTTGTGTGGGATCCTCAACAACGTTTTACCGTAAATGCATCTGATATTCATTACAGACATAAAATTAGTCCTTATGTAGGTGAAGAATTACAAGGCGTTGTGAAACAAACTTACGTGGGCGGAAAAAAGGTATTTGAAAACGGGAAATTCTTATCTTTACCTGAAGGAAAAATTATATTAAGAAAAGATTAAATACAATATATGGAAATTACAAAAACAGAAGGCCCGAAATTTACAACAATGATTGATCTTGCATCTGAACGTTTAGGCGGAAAAGCCATCGTATGTAGTGACGATTTTTTTGCTGAAAAAGAAAATTTATTATTGCCAGGTAGAGGTATTTTTATTGCTGATAAATATACTGACCGTGGAAAATGGATGGACGGCTGGGAGTCACGCAGAAAGCGCGTTCCGGGATATGACTGGTGCATTATTAAATTAGGTGCTTCTGGTATTATCAGCGGTGTTGATATAGATACAAATTTCTTTTTAGGTAATCATCCTCCGCATGCCTCTATTGAGGCTTGTAATATGCCCGTTGAATCGTCAGCTGGAACTTTAGAAAATGCCGAATGGACTGAGATTTTAGTTAAGTCTCCTTTAGCTCCTGGCAGTCAAAATTTTTATGAAATTACTAGTGATCGTATCTGGACACATCTTCGTTTAAATATTTATCCAGACGGTGGCGTTGCTCGTTTAAAAGTTTATGGTGAGGTATATAAAAACTGGGACGATATTACAGAAGATCATGTAATTGATTTAGCAGCAGCTACAAACGGAGCAAAATCTGTTTTATGTAACGATATGTTTTTCTCGCATATGGATAATTTAATTATGCCAAATAGAGGCGCCAATATGGGAGATGGTTGGGAAACCAAGCGCAACAGAACTCCTAACAACCGCGATTGGGTAATTGTAAAATTAGCGCACAAAGGAAACATCGAAAAAATATTAGTAGACACGTGTCACTTTAAAGGTAATTATCCTGACACTTGTTCTATAGAAGGCATTAATATTGAAAACATCAGTGCTGCTGAATTGAG